>JAAYYM010000080.1 GCA_012515365.1 Clostridia bacterium | reverse complement strand
TTTCCAATACTCTTCATACAGATTAAACTCAGGAATGATATCAATCAGTTCCATATTGGCTTCCCAATAAGAATTCAAAGTACCAACATCTTTCCAGTATCCATTATATTCATAAGCAAACAGCCTTCCGCCGTTTCCATGACAATATGGGATAATATGCTTTCCAAAATCAAGTGCTGGCTGTTCAGCTTTGGCAATCAACGCTTCTTTTAATATCTTCCAGCTGAAAATATAGATTCCCATTGATGCCAGATTGCTTCTCGGATTCTCTGGTTTCTCTTCAAAATCAACTATTTTTCTTTCATCATCTGTAATAACGATACCAAATCGCTTTGCTTCTTCTAATGGAACCGGCATCGCTGCCAGAGTAACGTCAGCATGATTGGACTTATGAAAGTCAAGCATTACTTCATAATCCATTTTATAAATATGGTCTCCTGATAAAATCAGTACATAATCAGGATTAAAGCTTTCCATATAATCAATATTCTGGTAGATAGCGTTTGCAGTCCCCGTATACCACTCACTGTTTCCTGTTTTTTCATAAGGTGGTAGTATTGTTACTCCGCCAATGTTACGGTCTAAATCCCATGGAATACCAATCCCAATATGCGTATTCAACCGCAGTGGCTGATACTGTGTCAGTACGCCAACTGTGTCAACACCTGAATTGATACAATTACTTAGCGGGAAATCGATTATACGATACTTTCCTCCAAAGGATACTGCCGGTTTTGCTACCTTTGATGTCAATACTCCAAGTCTGCTGCCCTGTCCTCCTGCGAGTAACATTGCTATCATTTCTTTCTTAATCACGCTATCACCTCTTACTGAATTATAGTGAAATAATTATATCACACTTTTACTTATTCGTGAACATTTTTTACAATAAAATAACGAATTTTTTGTTTATTTTTAGCAAATTACCCAAATATAAGTTTGTTATTTCACAATTCCCCACATAAATCCAAAAAATCAACCAATCATATTCCATATTATCATCCTATCCCGATATTTTTTAACTCTTGTAATTTCACCTGATATGGTTATAATAACAATAGAAATAAAATACTAATTTTAGGAAGTGTAATCTATGTATCAGATTGATTTTAAAACTCCGATTCATGTTCATTTTATAGGAATTGGCGGCATCAGTATGAGTGGTCTCGCTGAAATCCTGCTGCAGGAAGGTTTTACTGTTTCCGGCTCAGATAATAAGGAATCCGCTCTTACAAAAGAACTTGAACAAAAAGGAGCATTACTATATTACGGGCAACGAGCATCAAATATTCAGGAAAATGTTGATGTTGTTGTTTATACAGCTGCGATCCATCCGGATAACCCTGAATATTCCGAGGCGCAAAGTCGCTCCCTGCCTATGCTTTCACGTGCACAGCTGTTGGGGCAGTTAATGAAAAACTATGCATGTCCGATCGCTGTATCAGGAACACATGGAAAAACAACCACTTCCTCTATGATCTCTCAGATCCTGCTTTTGGCTGATACTGATCCTACCTTGTCCATAGGTGGAATCTTGAAGGCAATTAATGGAAATATACGTATCGGTCACTCTGACATTTTCGTTACGGAGGCCTGTGAATATACAAACAGCTTCTTAAGCTTCTTTCCTAAAATCGGTGTCATATTAAATATAGAAGAAGATCATTTGGATTTCTTTAAAGATATCAACGAAATCCGTACTTCTTTTCATAAATTTGCTGCCCTTCTTCCAAAGGATGGCACCTTAATTATTAATGCTGAGATCGATCAGTTAGAAGAAATCACTGCTGATCTTGAATGCAATATCATCACCTTCAGTTCAAAGGGTACCCCAGCTGACTATCAGGCATCTGCTGTCACATATGATTCCAAGGCATGTGCATCGTTTACTCTTTCAGCAAAAAACCAAGACAATCAGACACTTTCTCTTACAGTTCCGGGTCTGCATAATGTATCGAATGCGCTTGCAGCTATTGCTCTTGCAGATCTTTTAAACATAGAACGCGAGGTCACTGCCAAAGCTCTTTATGAATTTCATGGAACTGACCGTCGCTTTGAGTTAAAGGGTGAGATCGGCGGAGTAAAGATCATTGATGATTACGCGCATCATCCGACTGAAATAAAAGCAACTCTGACTGCTGTGAAGAATTATCCGCATCAAACATCCTGGTGTGTGTTCCAGCCACATACTTATACACGTACAAAGGCTTTTATGAAAGAGTTTGCCGAAGCACTTTCCCTTGCTGATAAAGTTATTCTGGCTGATATTTATCCGGCACGCGAAACAGATACACTAGGGATTTCATCCAAAGATCTGCTTGATTTACTGAAAGAATTGAATCCAAATTCCTATTATTTTTCTTCTTTTGATGAAATTGAAAACTTTTTATTAGAAAATTGTATCCCCGATGATTTGTTGATAACTATGGGCGCCGGAGATGTCCATATTATCGGCGAAAAACTACTTGGAAAATAAGTTGTCCACTATATCCACATTCTGATTTCTGTTTAACAAGAAATGGAATGTGGATTTGTTTGTTAACATAAAATTATTACGTTCTCGTTAAAGTCCCTCTTTTTAAGGCTTTATCAATGCGGCATCAGAATTATCCACATTTTCCACACTATCCACAAAACCCAAGATGCCCCGAAACGCGCTTATAATGGGTGTTTCCTTTTTGAAAAAGGTATGCTATAATTCATTTTGCTCACAAAAACTCTGAGCAAAATACGCAAGAATTAGGTGAAGTCATGGGGGAAATAACACTATCCGGAAATTGCACGCTTGATGTGACGATTGTTTCAAATCTGTTTATTGATGAATACATGAGACTGGCAAATGATGCCCAGATCAAGATCTATCTGTTTCTGTTACGTTGCATGTCATCAAACATGCCTGTTTCTGTATCTATTATCGCAGACTACTTTAACTACACAGAAAAAGATGTTTTACGTGCACTTAAATATTGGGAAAAAACCGGCATTCTTGCCTTGGAATTTGACTCCTCCAAGAATCTGATCGGAATCAAGCTTCAGGATCTGAACTCTAAAAAGTCAGAACACACAGCAGAAGTGTCTTCTAAGGAAACGCCTGCTGCTATATTAATAGAAAAACCTGTTTCTTTACAAAAGGAACTATCTTTTACACCTCCTGAAAAGCCTGCTTATTCTGCTGACCAGCTAGCTGTTTTCCGCGAGAAAAAGGATATTTCACAGCTTCTATTCATCGCTGAACAATATATTGGGAAACCATTAAGTATTGCGGAGATTTCTACCATTCTATATATGTATGACTCTCTGCACTTTTCAGCAGAATTGATTGAATATCTGATCGAATACTGTGTCAGCAACAAAAAGAAAAGCATGCATTATATGGAGAAAGTCGCTGTATCATGGGCTGAACAAGGTATCAATGATGTTGCAACAGCAAAAAAGAATGTCAGCATGTATCGAAAAGAAGTATTTGATATTCTGAAAGCAATGGGTCTGTCAGGCCGTAATCCGGTAGAGCCAGAGCTTGTCTTTATCAAGAAATGGACTGATACATATGGATTTGATACACAAATCATTATAGAAGCATGTAACCGAACCATGAAAGTAACACATCGTCCCAATTTTGAATATGCCGATACGATATTAAATAACTGGAAAAAAAATCATGTCAGACATTATGCTGATATTGAGGTGTTAGATCAGAAATTCAAATCATCAAAGGAAAAACCAGCGGTCACAGCAAAAACCGGGACAAAAGCTGCTACAAACCAAGCATCAAATAAATTTATCAATTTTGACCAGCGTTCTTATGATTATTCCGCACTTGAACAGGATATGCTTAAAAAATAAGCATTAGGAGAATCGATTATGTCTATAACCAACTCACAGTATCAGGATATATTCAAAAATTATGATGAAATCAGACGGCAAAACAGAGAAACACTGAATCACCGTATGGATGAGGTGTATGCAAAAATCCCTGAATACGAAGAGCTGACAAAGCAAATATCCCGTACTTCTTTGGAATGTGGCATTAACAGCATCAATGGTAATCCTGATGCAATCAAAACCTTACGTGACAACATTGCCAAACTTGTCAGACGAAAAAAAGAATTGCTACTGGAGCATGGATATCCTCAGGATTATCTTGAGCCAATCTATCAATGTCCTCTATGTAAGGATACCGGCTATATAGACAGAAAGAAATGCCGCTGCCTGAATCAGGCTATCATTCAGATACTCTATTCTCAGTCCAATATCATGAATGTCCTTGATCAAGAGAACTTTGACAACTTCTCATATGAGTATTATAATCAGACCGAAGCTGAACGCATCCGTGTGATCGTCGATCAGTGTAAATCTTTTATCAAAAACTTCGATCAGGACTATCAGAATCTGTTCTTTTATGGTAATGTTGGAGTAGGAAAAACTTTTTTAACAAATTGCATTGCAAAAGAGTTATTAGAAAGTGGACACTCTGTGATTTATTTCTCGGCATTCCAGCTTTTTGATATTCTTGCAAAATATACATTCCATGCACAAAGCGGAACCTTTGAGCTTGAACGTATGCATGACCATATTTTCAACTGCGATTTACTCATTATTGATGATCTCGGTACAGAAAATACCAATTCATTTGTAGCCTCACAGCTCTTTTTAATCATACAGGAAAGAGATCTGCGCCAGAAAGCTACACTAATTTCGACAAATCTTTCTCTTGAAAATTTAGCAAACCAATACAGCGAGCGTACTTTTTCAAGAATATACGGATTTTATCAGATTTTTAAGTTTGATGCAGGCGATATCCGCCTGAAGAAGAAAATGAAAAGTAATGAATGAAAGTGAGGATTTATCATGCCCAAACGCGAGGAAAAGCGTAATTTAGAGACAATTCCGGTCGGAGCCCTTAGGATGATTCCTTTAGAGGGGTGCAAAGGATTAGGAGAAAAGATTGATCGTTATCTGGTAAACTGGAGAACAGAACGGGAAAACGAGCATAAATCCAACCTTGCTTTTTCCGGTTATCAGAGAAACACCTACATTTTGGATGCAAAGGTATCCAGATTTGGAACAGGTGAAGCAAAATGTGTCATCAATGAATCTGTACGAGGCACTGACCTGTTTTTACTTGTTGATGTTGGTAACTACAGCCTGACTTATTCCTTATGCGGACATGAAAATCATATGTCTCCTGATGATCATTATCAGGATTTGAAACGCGTAATCGCTGCTGTCGGTGGAAAAGCACGTCGTATTACCGTAATTATGCCATTTTTATATGAGAGCAGACAGCATAAAAGAAATGCAAGAGAATCACTTGACTGTGCCATTGCACTGCAAGAGCTTGTTCATATGGGCGTTGATAACATCATTACATTTGATGCACATGATGCCAGAGTACAAAACGCAATTCCTCTGCATGGATTTGAAACAGTAAGACCTGCTTATCAATTCATCAAGGGACTCTTAAAGAGTGTTCCGGATTTAAATTTGGATTCTGATCATATGATGGTAATTAGTCCTGATGAAGGCGGCATGAGTCGTGCCATCTATATTGCTAATGTATTAGGACTTGATATGGGAATGTTCTATAAGAGAAGAGACTACACACGAATAGTCAACGGACATAATCCGATCGTTTCACATGAATTCTTAGGAAGCTCAATTGAAGGAAAGGATGTTCTTGTTATTGATGACATGATCTCCTCTGGCGAGAGTATCTTAGATGTTGCGAAACAGTTAAAGCAGAGAAATGCCGGCAGAATTTTTGTTGCTTCTACATTTGGATTGTTTACAAATGGTTTAAAGAAGTTTGATCTTGCATATGAAACAGGTATGATCGATAAGGTCTTAACGACAAACCTGATTTACCAGACACCGGAGCTGTTAGAGCGTCCTTATTACATCAATTGTGATATGAGCAAATACATTGCATATATCATCGATACACTAAATCATGATACATCGATCAGTGATCTGCTCAATCCAAGTGAACGTATTCAGACAATCGTAGCTGAGTATAAAGAAAATCAGAAAAAAAATCAATAATCAATGTGCGTTGTCAATCGCACCATCATAAAAACCGCAGACGATGATGTCTGCGGTTTTCTATTGTTTGCCGGTTAACTATTTAAGTATTGTTCCTGTTCCGGTGTCAGTACATCAATGAATTTTCCCATAAATGCTAATTTTCTTGTTGCCACATCATGATCGACTTCACGAGGAACATCAATCAGCTTTTCATTTAATTCACTTGCATGCTCAACCAGATATTTTGCACTTAATGCCTGAATAGCAAAGCTCATATCCATGATTTCTGCTGGATGTCCGTCTCCTGCTGCCAGATTAACAAGACGTCCTTCTGCCAGAACAAAGATCCACTGACCTGTAGGAAGCTTATATCCACGAATATTTTTTCTCATTTCTTTTGATTCAACTGCAATTTTTCTAAGTCCTGCCATATCGATTTCACAGTCAAAATGTCCTGCATTACATAGAATTGCACCATCTTTCATCACTGCAAAATCTTCATGATCAATTACTTTGTCACATCCGGTAACTGTTACAAAGAAATCACCTATTTTTGCCGCATCGTTCATAGGCATTACATCAAATCCATCCATAACTGCTTCAATTGCCTTAACCGGATTGATTTCTGTCACTACGACTCTTGCACCAAGTCCCTTGGCACGCATAGCTACACCCTTGCCACACCATCCGTATCCGGCTACCACTACGATTTTACCTGCTACGATCAGATTTGTTGTCCTATTGATTCCATCAAATACGGACTGTCCTGTTCCGTAGCGATTATCAAAGAAATGCTTACAATCTGCATTATTTACCTTTACCATCGGGAATTTTAGTGTTCCCTCACGATTCATCGCTTCAAGTCTCAAAATACCTGTTGTTGTTTCTTCACAGCCTCCGATCACTTCCGGGATCAGATCTGTAAACTCTGTATGCATCATATGCACCAGATCACCACCATCATCAATGATGATATTTGGTCCGACTTTTAATACATTTCTGATATGTGCTGCATATTCCTCTTCTGTACAGTCATACCATGCATGAACCTCTAATCCTGCTGCAACAAGTGCTGCTGCAACGTCATCCTGCGTAGATAACGGATTACTTCCTGTGATATACATCTTGGCGCCACCTGCAGCAAGTACCTTACATAAATATGCTGTTTTTGCTTCCAAATGCACGGACAATGATATCTTTTTTCCTGCAAAAGGTTTCGTTTGGGTAAATTCCTTTTCCAGTGTTCTTAAGAGATCACAATTTCTCTTGACCCACTCAATTTTTTTCTCGCCTGACTCGGCTAAGCTAATGTCTCTAATTTCACTACTCACAATAGTTTCCTCCGATTTTTTATTCAGCCGAATTTTTATTATAGTGATGGTCGTCTGTCCTATCATCACCCGTTCTTGTGAACTGTACGAATCATACCATGCGTTTCACACATGATCATTTATGCGCACTAATACATGCGCTGGTATAATGTCGTTGACATTATACCATGTGTTTCACACATGATCATTTATGCGCACCAATGCATGCGCCGGTATAATGTCGTTGACATTATACCATACCCCCCAATCATTTAACAAGAATTTTTCTTGACAAATGCTTCTCTTCCTGTCTATACTAGTCTCTGGCACATAAGGTGCTATATTCGTCTGTTCGAAACCATCCAGACGTAAAACAAAACTAAGGGAGAATCAATATGAAAAAAATGAATGTAACACATCTCACAAAGGCTGCAGCCATTGCAGCTATTTATGTTGTGCTGACTTATGTCGCCAACATCTTCGGACTCTCAAACGGAGTCATTCAAATACGTATCTCTGAAGCACTCACTATACTTCCATTCTTTACACCAATTGCTGTTCCCGGATTGTTTGTCGGCTGTCTGATCAGCAATATATTAACAGGCTGCATGCCTCTTGATATTCTGTTTGGAAGCATTGCCACTCTCCTTGGAGGCATTGGCACACGTATGATCGGCTCTCTATACCACAAAAAAAGAGGAATTGGACAGCCTGTCAAATTACTTCGATGGCTGACTCCACTTCCTCCTATTATTACAAATACACTGATTGTACCGTTTATTCTTGCCTTCGTCTATCGATTTCAAGGATCCATTCCTTACTTTATGCTGACGGTTGGAATCGGTGAACTGATTTCCTGTGGCGTTTTCGGATTACTGCTTCAATGTGTCCTGCACAAATACGCACCGATCCTGTTTCCTGAAGAATAGGATCAGCTTAAATTCTCAGGATTGAGGCATTCCAGTTCAGGAACAACAAATCTGCCATCCTTACGTACCAGAACATCATCAAAATATATTTCTCCACCACCGTACTCTGGGGTCTGGATCCATACAAGATCCCAGTGAATGGCAGATTCATTTCCATTCGGAGCGTCATCATAGCAGTTACCAGGTGTAAAATGAATGGAACCTCTGATTTTTTCATCAAACAGAATATCCTTCATAGCTTTTGTGATATAAGGATTTACGCCAATCGCAAATTCACCGATATAACGTGCCCCCTCATCTGTATCAAATAACTGGTTGATCTTCTCCGTATCATTTGCTGATGCCTCTACGATTTTACCATTCTTAAACGTAAGCTTCACTTGCTCGTAAGTAAATCCCTGATAAAGTGAAGGTGTATTATATGAAATCACTCCATTTACTGAATCTCTGACAGGTGATGTATATACCTCACCATCCGGAATATTTAATTCTCCGGCACATGCAATGGCAGGGATATCCTTGATCGAGAATGAAATATCTGTTCCTGGTCCGATCATCCGCACGCGATCTGTCTTGTTCATATATGCAACAAGATTTTTCATAGCCTCGTTCATCTTTGTATAATCCAGATTGCATACCTGATAATAGAAATCTTCAAAAGCTTCTGTACTTGTTCCACATAACTGGGCCATCGCCTGATTTGGATAACGAAGAACAACCCATCTCGTTTTTGGCACTCTGATTTTATGATGTACAGGTGTCATATAGAGTCTGTCGTACATAGACATTTTTTCTGCCGGGATATCAGAAAGCTCAGCTACATTTCCACTTCCGCGTACACCGATATAACAATCCATCTTAGACATCTCAAGCGCATCTATTTCTGCCATCTGTTTCAACTGTTCTTCATTACATTCAAGCAAAAACTCTCTTTGCACTCTTTGATTTGTGTAATGTGGAAACGGATTTCCTCCGGCAAGGTAAGCTTCCTTGATCAGACACCTTGCAAGACTCTCTGTCTCCTCACCGATATAGTGAATGTATATATTATCTCCTTTTTTTACTTTGCACGAATAATTGATCAGATTATGTGCTAATTTCTGTATTCTGTCATCCATGATAAATCCTCCATTCTTTTTGTTATATTCATGCAATTGCGAAATTCATCTCCCTTAGAACAGATTTCAAAAGTTTACACAAAATAAGTGAGGAGTCAGAACGCTTTCACCGAACGTTTTTGTGTAAATTATTGAAATCGCTCCACTATTGAAATCAGTTCGCAATTACCTGTTTGTATTATTCATTAATATAAGTAATATATTTGTTTCCATATTCAGAAAACATATTCGTTGCATCATTATTTCCCATTTTTTTAATGGTTCCTTCGTTCGGACGGTACAGGATCACATTTTTTTCATCATATCCTACGATCATGACACATTCTCCATCACCAAGAGGCACCATGACAGGTATTCCCTGATTAATGTAATACAGCACCGCATTAAGTGGACATCCTGTCAAATCCAGTACCTTGGCAGGCATGTTTTCACGAAGTATTTCCATAGGAGTCAGCTGTCTTCGCAGTAACGCATCAACTTCAACGACGACGCCCTTTGTATGAAGCATTTCTTTCAGACATATTTCATAGCTGCTTATTTCCTCAGTTGCCAGTTCTTCATCGATTCCACTGATCTGCTTTCTCGCGGCCCTGCTTCCACTCTCCCATATATAAGAGCCATTATCATTGACCACTGTACCCGCCTGCAATGCTGCCTCATTAACAGCATCCGAAGGAGCAGAGAATACATCGATCAATTTTCCTTTTGCATACACATAATAACTTGCCAGGATCTCTTTTTCACGTTCCAGATGCAGGATTCTATCACCCTCATACAGCATTTCCTTAGGGGTAAGCAATTTTGACATTTTATACTGTGTATCATGTAAAAGTGTCACCTGTAAAGTTGTCTCACGTTCCTTCGTAACGACTTCTTTCAAGTAATTTTTGCCTGTCATTTCAATAACATTATTCATAATCTGATCATTGTCGATCATTGTATAATTCCCTGTTTCGGGATTTTTCTCAATTCGATACAGATCAATTACATTTTGGTTGATTTCTATTTTCGTTACATAGATTTCATTCTGCTTATATTCCTTCAATATTTCTCCAGATTTATCTTCGATGCGGATTGTATACATTGGAAGTACTGTCCTGCCCATACTGTCATGGGTAATGTCACTTTTCTGGCAAGCCCATAAATAAAGTCTTCATCCATGAATCCTAATGGAATGATTGTCGTTCCAGGCTCAGATTTAATTTCCGTACTTCTGGCATTCTTTAATGTATCCAAGATGATCTTATCTGAATTGTATAGGTTCTCTCCCTCTTGCCATGCAACAAGACTATCATCCTCTGATACAACAAAACGATTAGGCAAAAGACCGGAAACCACCTTCTTACAGGTTTTCGTCGTTAGATCAATTTCATAAATAGTCTGTCCAGAAAGCATATACAGTTTTTCCTGCTTATTAACATAAGACAGATACGCAATGTCCTGTTTTAACAGTTCATAGGATTTGCTGTAAGGAATAAAGATCTCTTCCTCAATTGAATTGCTGACCGGAATATATTTATAGACAGCACTTCCAACCTCTCCCTCATGCTTACCTCGATTCATATATCCATATACCAGAAAACGGATCTCTCCATCATCCTCAACAGACAGAATCTTGATTCCATGATCTGAATAAATGGTACGCTCATCATTATTCTCATCATCATAAAAAGAAAACAGCCTAGCAAGGTATCCCTCTGTATTATCATAACTATACAACGCATTTTGTTTTACAAAGCACAGCTTACTCCCATCGTCACTCTCCTTCATCTGTGGTTCTTCACTTGAAATACCGAATAAAAGCTGGTCCTTTACAAGTACTGTATGGTCAGTATCAAAAATCTGATCCATCGTCCGCTCATAATCCATCAGATAAATTCGTTCTGACCCTCTTCTGACTCTGTAAAATTCACGTACATCAAATAAATCCGAACCTGCAGATACTCGATATTCGATCGTAACATTTGCATATTCAGAATCAATTTCTTTGATTGAAACATTTTCCTTTGTAACAATCTTAGGATTTAAGTCTCCCCAGGTCAACTGCTCAAAATTAGAATGGATATTTACATTTCCAAAGCTTGAGTTATCTCCCTCAGCATTGGTCTCCATATATTTAACCAGTTCTTTTGCCTGCTCTTTATCAAAGATCTTATTATGAAAATCCATAATAAAATCAAATTTTTCAGTTAAATAGAGTGCTCCCGGATCAAATATTCTGGTATAATACTTGATTTCCTGACCCGTTCCGGAGATCAGCTTTATTATGAGCATATACTCTGTTTCCGGCTCAATCAAATCCTTCAGATACAAAACAGCAGACACATATCCATCTGCGTCTTCCTGCGAATATTCCGTCACCTCAGTATCTTCGACAAGACGCTGCATATCCATACTTCTGACCTCAAATGAAATACCTTTAATCGTCGGTCCATAGGATTTAATCTTGATTGGAATACTGCGCTGTTCCTGAAGAGGTGTGATTTTATCACGCAGATAATTACCCTGCATATCTCCGACATATCCATGCATACAGTTCACATCCATATTGTTGATATCAATATAGACCAATGGAAATGTCGCAGGTTTCATCGTTGCAGACATATCTGCATTTCCTTTATTCATTACATTACTAAATAAAACAAATGCTGCTATAAAGGCTAATATACTTCCACCGATTTTTAATAATGTACGTGCTATATTTCCCATATGACAGATTCCCTTATGACTCGTTGATTAGTTTCTTAAGTGTTGGTTCCAGATGGAATTCCTCCAAGAGCTTGCTAAGCTCAGGATCAGTCTTTTTTCTACTTCCTGTTTTGACTGCCCGCAGAAGAATATTTTTAGGGGTATGCTCCATATCAATAAATTCCATGACATTGACCTGATAGCCCATCTGCTCAAGATATTCTGCACGGATACCATCCGTCATCAATGCCGCTATGCGCTCTTTCAATAATCCATATTTCAAAACAGGTTTCATTAACTCATTAGAAATCTGTTCATTAAGCTCATGTTGACAACAGGGCACCGATAAAATGACCTTTGCATCCCAGCCGACAGCTTTATATAACGCATAATCTGTTGCCGTGTCACAAGCATGAAGCGTAACAACCATATCAACATGTTCAGCCTCTGAATAATCCTTGATATCTCCCTGTTCAAAGTGCAGATTACGATACCCATAACGCTCACTCAGCTGATTACAATTTTTGATGACTTCTGCTTTTAGATCAAGACCCACGATTGATACCTGATAATGCTTTAATTCATGTAAATAATAGTACATGGCAAACGTCAGATAAGATTTTCCGCATCCGAAATCAATGATATTAAGCTCATGATCCGTAGGCAACTTAGGCAGAATATCTTCAATGAATTCTAAAAAGCGGTTAATCTGTCTAAATTTATCATACTTTACCCTGACAATCTGAAACTCCTTTGTAAAAACACCCAGATCAACCAGAAAGGGAATATTCATTCCCTCCTTGAGAATATATCGTTTCTCACGATTATGTGAAAGAGTTCTTGGTACAAAAAGCTCCGCTTCCTCTAATCGCTTTTTTTTGATCGTCACCTTACCATGCTTGCTTACCAGACCAGTCACTCTGTAATGTATCGTAGTCAGTTCAAACTGCTTGTATATTTCCAGAATATTCTGCTCAGCAAATGCTATGATTTCATCGGCAGAATAATTCTGATGAAAAACCTGTTTACCGTCTTGGCATGTACTTTGAAATACAAGCTCATTCTTGTGTAAGACAGGTCTGATTTTTATCTTTGTTATATTAGTTTCTTTACTTTTGGGATTACTGATGATCAACTGTTCCAGATCCATCGTAAGCATTTCTTCTAACAATAAATGAAGTTCGTTCACTGTTTCTCCCTTTTTCATGTCAATCTGCAATGGGCTGTCGTGGAAATAACAGACAGATACATACGATCTGCCTGTTAATTTCACAACAGCCCACCTCATTATTTTTTTACTGCATCAATACGAACAGTTGCCTTCTTGATTGACAATTCTGCTCTTGCCAGATTCGTGTCTACAGGACTTTCCTTTAGTCTGCGTTCTGCACGCAGCAAAGCATCATTTGCCCTGTTTAAGTCGATTTCATCCGGCCATTCTACGATTTCTGCCAGTACAGTCACCTTATCCTGCAGTATTTCAACAAATCCTGCATGCAAAGCTGCTATTTTAACTGTACCTTCTGCTTCTCTGATTCTCATAATTCCTGGTGCAATCACTGCCGTAACCGGAAGATGGTCTTTATAAATACCGATCTCACCTTCTGTCGTACACAGTTCAAGCATAATCGCATTTCCACTGTAAAACACACGGTCAGGTGCGATTACCTCTACCGCAAAAGCTCTTTCATCTGCCATTTAATCACCCCTGGTTTGACTCATTGTAACGAGCAAGTACATCATCAATGTTTCCTGCATTTAGGAAGAAGCTTTCTGGAATATCATCATGTTTTCCATCAATGATTTCTTTAAATCCCTGAATGGTTTCACTAATCGGTACATAACGTCCCTCAAGACCTGTAAACTGTCCTGCCACGAAGAATGGCTGTGAAAGGAATCTCTGTACTTTTCTTGCTCTTGATACGATTAATTTATCATCTTCTGATAATTCATCCATACCAAGAATCGCTATAATATCCTGTAACTCTTTATATCTTTGAAGAATTTCCTGTACACCACGAGCTACTTCATAATGATCCTCACCTACGATCCTTGGATCCAGAATTCTGGATGTTGATTCAAGCGGATCAACTGCAGGATAGATTCCAAGCTCTACAATCGAACGTGAAAGTACAGTTGTCGCATCCAGATGCGCAAACGTAGTAGCCGGTGCAGGGTCAGTTAAGTCATCTGCAGGTACATATACAGCCTGTACAGACGTGATTGATCCGTTCTTTGTAGATGTGATACGTTCCTGTAAAGCACCCATTTCTGTCTGTAGTGTAGGCTGATATCCAACGGCTGAAGGCATACGTCCAAGTAATGCCGACACCTCAGAACCTGCCTGTGTGAAACGGAAGATATTATCAATGAATAATAAGACATCCTTTCCACCTTTATCTCTAAAGTACTCTGCCATGGTAAGTCCGGAAAGACCAACTCTCATTCTGGCTCCGGGTGGCTCATTCATCTGTCCGAATACCATCGTTGTCTTATCGATAACTCCGGATTCCTTCATTTCATAATATAAATCATTTCCTTC
Organism: Clostridia bacterium; assembly: GCA_012515365.1. The sequence goes on along the minus strand of JAAYYM010000080.1, from coordinate 15,311 downwards.
TCTGGTACGCTCACCAACTCCGGTAAATACAGAATATCCGCCATGCTCCGTAGCAATGTTACGGATCAGCTCCTGAATCAATACTGTCTTACCAACTCCGGCACCACCAAACAATCCGATCTTTCCACCTTTTTGATAAGGACACAGCAAATCTACGACCTTGATTCCTGTTTCCAAAAGCTCTGTAGAAGTAGACTGCTCTTCAAATTCAGGTGCTTTTCTGTGAATTGGAGCATATTCAACGTTTTGAGGTGCATCCAGATTATCAATTGGCTGTCCCAGTACATTGAACATACGTCCCAGTGTATTTTCTCCAACAGGTACCGTGATCGGTGCTCCTGTTGCCTGTGCTTCCATTCCTCTCACCAAACCATCGGTTGGGCCCATGGCGATACATCTGACGATATTATCACCCAAGTGCTGTGATACTTCTACAACCAGCACACCGTTATCTTTTTTAACAATGTTTATGGCTTCATTAATTTCCGGAAGCTGTCCCTCCGCAAATTTGATATCCAGTACCGCGCCGATAATCTGAGTGACTTTACCAATGTTCTTATCTGCCATTATCACTTTTCACTCCTTTATTGTTCTTTTCATTTTTTATGAAAGAGCCTCCGCACCACCGATAATTTCGGTTAACTCCTGAGTAATCGAACCTTGTCTTGCACGATTGTACATCAAAGCTAAATGACTGATCATCTCATCTGCGTTGCTCGTTGCTGAATCCATTGCCTGCATTCTGGCACCGTTTTCACTTGCTACAGCTTCAACCAATGCGCCATAAATCAGACTGGCTACATATTTTGGAATAATCAGATCCAATGCTTCTTCTTCGTCAGGCTCGTAATTCATCGGTATCGATTTTTCTCCATCGTTTGCTTCTTGGCCCGGTTCGATTTCTACCGGAAGCAGCTTCAATAATGTAGGGATATGGGTAACCGTATTTTTAAAGGAAGTATAAGCCAGATAAATCTCACCGACTTCTCCATCTGAAAAAGCCTTTAAGACTACATCCGAAATCATCTTCGCATCTGCATATAACGGTTCATTGATTATTTCAGCATAATCCTCTTTTATTTCAAATCCATGTCGCTTAAGCGTATCTCGTCCCTTTTTACCAACTGCATAAATGAGCAGATCCTCTTTTTTCATATCCTCGTTTCTGGTAATCAGTTTTACCACATTCGAGTTATAGCCTCCTGCCAGACCTCTGTTTGAGGTAATCAGGATCACTGCTTTTTTACTGGAATCACCTGCTTTTAAATAGGGGTGATTAATGTTACCTGATCTGGCCAGTATAGAGGAAACTGTATCATACATACACTGGAAGTATGATTTGGAACGCTCTGCTTTTGTTTTAGCTCTTTGCAGCTTAACCGTAGAAACAAGCTTCATGGCTTTGGTAATCTGTTGCGTGCTTTGTATTCCGACTTTACGTCTTTTTATATCTCTCATGGAAGCCATGCTATCACCTTACCTTTACCGTTTCTGCTTATTTCAGAAAATTGCTTTTGAATTCCGTAATTGCCTTTTTAAGAAGCTCTGCTTTTTCAGGCAAAATTTCCTTTGTTTCCTTAATTGATGCCGGGATCTCACTATACTTTGTATCAATAAACTCAAAGAATTCTTTCTCAAATTCAGTAATTTTTGCAACAGGCACATCCAACAGGAATTTATTCGTTGCTGCAAAGATAATCAAAATCTGATACTCAACAGGCATTGGCTGATACTGAGGCTGCTTAAGGATTTCTTTAATTCGTTCACCCTGTGCCAGCTTTTCTTTTGTATCTGCATCAAGCTCTGATCCAAACTGTGCGAATGCAGCAAGCTCACGATACTGCGCAAGTTCCACACGGATAGGAGCTGCGATCTTCTTCATAGCTTTGATCTGCGCTGCTCCACCAACACGAGATACAGAAAGTCCTGCGTTAACTGCAGGTCTGAATCCGGCATTAAACATTTCAGTTTCCAGATAAATCTGTCCGTCTGTGATAGAGATTACATTCGTAGGAATATAAGCGGAAACATCGCCTGCCTGTGTTTCGATGATTGGAATAGCAGTCAGAGAACCACCGCCGTACTCATCGCTCATTCTTGCTGCACGCTCTAGCAGTCTTGAATGAAGATAGAATACATCTCCCGGATAAGCCTCACGTCCTGGTGGACGTCTTAGGAGCAGGGAAAGTGTACGATATGCAGTTGCATGCTTTGACAAATCATCATATACAACTAACACATCTTCTCCATTTTCCATCCATTCCTCACCAATTGCACATCCGGCATATGGTGCAATATACTGCAAAGGTGCCAGCTCACTGGCTGTAGAAGCCAGTACTGTGGTATACTCCATAGCACCGTATTCTTCTAACGTCTTTACAATAGAAGCAACAGTCGAAGCTTTCTGACCGATTGCTACATAAATACATTTAACATTCTGTCCCTTTTGATTAATGATTGTATCGATGGCAATAGCAGTCTTACCTGTCTGTCTGTCACCGATGATCAGCTCTCTTTGTCCTCTTCCGATCGGTATCATAGAGTCGATTGCCTTAATACCTGTCTGCAACGGTGTATCTACTGATTTTCTTGTGATAACACCTGAAGCAACTCTTTCAATCTGACGGAACTTATCCGTCTGAATAGGACCTTTTCCATCTATAGGTTGACCAAGAGAATTTACTACACGTCCTAACATAGCATCGCCTACAGGAACCTCTACTACTCGTCCTGTTGTTTTGACCATATCACCTTCATTAATGTTTTTATGATCACCGAGCAATACTGCACCTACATTATCTTCTTCCAGGTTCAGTACCATACCAAACACTTCACCAGGGAATTCTAGAAGTTCACCCTGCATTGCGTTTTCCAGCCCATGTACACGTGCGATACCATCTGCCACCTGGATGACTGTACCCACTTCGGATACTTCAAGCTGGTCGGCATATCTCTCAATCTGATCCTTAATTACCGAACTTATTTCTTCTGGTCTTAAATTCATGGATCTTACGCACCTTTCTGCTTTCAGTTTAATTGAATTTTCTTTAGATCTCTGGACAAATCATTCAATTTTGTCCGAATACTGCTGTCTACTACTCTGTCTCCGATTCGGATCACGATACCTCCGATGAGGTCGGCATCGACTTCGTAGTTCATTTCCATCTCAACATACTTTGTTGTATCGATCAACCGCTGTCTGATTTCTTTCTTCTGTGTATCTGACATCTCTACAGCAGTTGTAACATATGCAATTCCGATGTTTTTAAGTTCCTTCACTCTGTCTTCATAATAGGCAAGTGTCGGCATCAAATCTTTATAACGATCATTTGTTATCATGATTTTAAGAAATCCGGTTAATTCATCAGATACTCTTCCTTTGAATATCTGCTCAATGATTTCTTCTTTTTCCTCACGGACAATCTTTGGATGCTTCATCAATTTATCGAATTGAGGATTGTCAGAAAAGATCGTGATCACTGCTCTTACTTCATCCATTAATGCATCTGTCATGTTGCGTTCGATTGAAAGCTCGTACAATGCATCACCATATATTTTTGATATCAGCTTAGCCATGTCTGATCACCTACTTCTCTTAATGTTTCCTCCACCAAAGTGTTTTGAATTGTTGTGTCTATAGAAGCTGCTACTACTTTTCCAGCCATAAGGGATGCGATTTCGATCATTTCCTTCTTCATATCATCAGCTGCTTCTTTACGCTCTAATTCAGCTTCTGTATTGGCACGTTTAATGATCAGGACTGCTTCCTCTTTTGCCTTAGCGACAATCTGAGCTTCATTAGCCATAGCTTTTTTACGTGCCTCAGACAGGATCTGCTCTACTTCTTTATCCACTTCTTTCATTTTAGTCTCATACTCAGTCTTAAGTGACAGTGCTTCTTCTTTTTGAGTCTTTGCTGAATCAAAATCATTCTGTATTTTATCCTGTCTCTTTTTAAGTAGATCCCTTGCAGGATTAAAGAGAAGATAGGAAACTACTAAGAACAGACAAAAGACCGCAATTGCTACAAGAACTGCATCATGTAGTAACTGAAAATCGAGATTGAACAATCGCTCCATGCCAGGCTCTGCAGACATCGCAGCGACATTTAGTAATATCTCCAAGATTTTGCCTCCTTTCGGTATTTTTATTTACACATATCAGAAAGCTTATGCTTAAAGATTACTAAGTGGATGTACAAATAATAAGATCATACCGATCAAAAGACCATAAAGACCTGTTGTCTCTGCAACAGCCTGACCTAAAAGCATAGTAGATGTGATATCTGATTTTGCTCCCGGATTTCTTCCTACTGCTGCAGCAGCATGTCCGGCTGCGATACCCTGTCCAATACCAGGTCCGATACCTGCGATAAGTGCAAGGCCGGCTCCAATTGCTGAACATCCTAATATAAACTGTTCTCCTGTAACTTGATTCATGATAAATCCTCCTTAAATATAATATGTTATTTTATTGAATTACTTCATCAAAACCTCTGATAATAAATACTTATGATTCACCAATCGCATCTGTAATGTATGTCATCGTAAGCATACAGAACACATACGTCTGAATCGCACCTGAGAAAAGATCGAAATACAGGTGAAGTGCTCCCGGGATACCAACCTTCACAAAGATAGGTAAAAGTCCATAGAACAATGCAAGCATAACAGTTCCTGATAAAACATTGGCAAAAAGACGCAGCGACAATGAAATTGGAACAGCTACATCACCGATGATATTGATCGGTGCCCAAATCGGCCACGGATCACATAATCCCTTTAAAAATCCACTGACCTTCTGGTGTTTGATTTTATTGAAGAATATAAGACAAAATGATATGACTCCGAGTGGAAGCGTGACTCCGTAATCTGCTGTAGGTGGTCTTAATCCCAGCAAACCGGAAATGTTACTAATCAGGATAAAAATGAACAAGGTTCCAATATAATTTGCAAACTTTGGCGCATTTTTTCCCATAACACTCGTTATCATATGATCCAGCATTTCCACAATCATTTCTACAATGTTCTGGAATGTCCCCGGTGCCTTCCATTCCTCAACCGGCGTCTGTTCTGCCTTCTTAATTGCCCGGTTGGCAAATAAAGAAAACGTGATAATTAACAGGAAGACAATAAAAATACACACATGACTTGTTGTTATCCACACGGTCTGTCCGAAGAGTTCATAAGAAAAGAGTCCCTTAATCATGAAATCGACATTACCGGAATCTGATAACAAAACAAAATTACTCATTGATTCACCTCCTTAATAATTTATGAATGAACGGCTGCATATAAGCTCCTATCTTTAGCCCCATGATACCTGCAAAGCAAATGACAGGATTGCCGATTTTAAAAACAAAAAGACCTATAAATATGATAAGTACCGCCACATATCGGATCAATGCATACCGACCGCCAGCTCCACGCCCGCCTGCCTGATCCATGACAGCCTCTATCGTATTTTTCATGTGAACTGCCAAAAGAATAGCTGTCACTGCCCCAACCCATAAGCCAATCGAGTCATATAGCAGCTTCTTTGAAAACAGAATTACGAACACCTGAATAATAACAGCAAAAAGCAAAACGCCAATCGCCATTTCCTGTAAAACATGGGTCGTATTTGTAGCTGTTTCCTGTGACATTTCCGATTCCGCGTTGCCATCCGTCTGCTCATCCGGCACCTCGGGTGCAAGCGCAAGAAGTTTCTCGTCAAGCTTCTCAAGATTCGTCTTCATTACGTCTCTCCTCCTTGTGCGAATAAATCTTTCTGGCAAATATGTAAACATTGCGAAAACCAGCTAATGCACCGATAAAAAACATAATAATGACAATAAAGGATGTGTGAAAAAAGCGGTCCATCGCGATTCCAATAAATACACACAACAGAATCGGAACCAACATATTGATTCCGAATTGCATAATCATTGTTAAGGCCTGATAAACAGTCTTATTATATTTCATTTTTCATAACCCTTTCATCTGCAATCAGACAACGTTTAGACGCTATGCAGACAGCTTATATCATTATATCATTATTTCAGTGATTGTCAAAATATTTTAAGTTCATTTTCGTAAATTTTTCATAAAGATTTCAAAAGTAAAAACATGGGTTTTTATGGACATTTGATAAATTCATTGCTATAATTTAAAGACCAGTTTCAACAATCACTATTGAATGTCAAGGAGGTCTTATATGTCCGCACCTGTATTGTATCGTAAACGTATTATACCTGAGGAATGTGTAGAGTTAAAGGATGATACAATCATCTATATTGATTCAGATATCATCGTTACCAAGTGGAATGCCTTAAAGCCCAAAAAAGATCTCCACCATGGCACTTCCTGCTATTTCCTAAAAGAAGGCTTCAAGATCAGTAAATTCTACAATGCTGACGGACATCTGCTTTATTGGTATTGCGATATTATTGATTACGAATATGACAAAATTAAAAACACTTATGTGTTCACGGATCTGCTTGCCGATGTGATCATTTATCCCGATGGATATATGAAAGTAGTAGATATTGATGAATTCGTAGAAGCATTAGAAATAAACAAGCTGTCCATCTCTTCCTTAAAGCTTGCGCTCCTTCGTTTAAATCATCTCCTGACCATTATATATGATGATAAATTCGAAAAATTTCAAAACGAAATAGACTCAAGAGAATCTGTATTCTAAGCATATACTCTAAACAAAATAAACAGAATGATCTGCAGCATATATAAGCAAATAAGAGAGACTTAAGCGACAATAACTGTCTGCTTCAAGCCTCTCTTATATTATATAATCAAAATTATGAAACCTGATGTGGATTAGAAATCTTAAGGTAACCATATAAAAGAGCTACCATTCCCAGTACACATACACCTTCAGTGCAAAGCACCCGCAACATGATTGTCAAATACGATACCATTTCTTTTTTCCTCCTTTACAGTTTCAACTGCTTTCTCTTTATTGAAATAAAGCAGGGCAAGTCCCAACACGGCTCCACCTACAACATTTCCGATTGTTACAGGCAACAGGTTCGCCACCATAAAATTCCCGATATTAAGTGTAGCAAGCTGATCAGCACTAAATCCGTACTCCTGCACAGCAAGCTGTACATAAGCTGGATTTTTAAGAGCAGCCATACCAGCTGTTATGTAATACATATTTGCTACGCAATGTTCAAAACCTGCTGTTACAAACAGCATAATTGTAAAAAACGATGCCAGAAGTTTTCCTGTAATATCCTTTGCACATCCTGCCATCAGGACTGCTGCACATACCAGAATATTGCAAAGCACACCTGATATCATAGCCTGTCCAAAAGGAAGATTTACTTTTGCCAAAGCAACCTTGATCGTATATGCTCCCAGTATACCTCCTGAATAATCAAGCTGTCCGCTGGCAGATACAAGTAAAGCAAGAGCTGCCGCCCCTATGAAATTACCAGCAAAAACTGTCATCAGCACTCTGATCAGATCACTGATCTTCTGTTTTTTTGCTGCTGTTCCTATTACCATCAGACAGTTTCCTGTAAAAAGCTCTGCTCCTAACAGGATTACCATCATAAGTCCGACAGGGAATACAACTGCTGCTGCCAGTCTTGCCAGTCCGACATCCGAAATCGTGTGCGCCGCCACACTGCTTCCGGCTGCTCCCATTCCGATCATCAGACCGGCAAGAATTGCTTTTCCGAATAAGGCCTTCGGTGCAGCTTGGATTTTGTTGTTACATCCGGCTGCATAATTTGCAACCGTTTCCTTTATAGAATAGAAGTTTTCCATAAATCGAATCTCCGTAGTTATTATAGTTTGTGTGATCATTTATTTGATCAGTCAACCAAAAGATAGCAGACAATTTATAATCTGAAAAATATAAAAAAAGACCGGTATCATATGACATTTCATATAATACCGGTGCTAAATCCTTTTCATCTTAATTTATACATATTTGGCTGAAGCAACTTCAACCTTCGACTCATACAATTTTTTCTGAAACAATTTATCACGTTCTCCTAACATATAATCCTTCCTGTAGATCAAAACATCTCTATACAGATTATTTTCAGCCTTACATGCACGTTGTACCAGATTATTTTTTTCAAGATATGAATCCGGAATCGGAGATACCCACATATAAGTAGTCGGCATATTGGCAAGCAGATCAAACTGACTGCCACGCTCATATACATAGATTGTTCTACCATGCGCTTTCTTTCCTGACCTGATTTTATCCTCATTATATTTTGCATGCGGGATTTCAATATCTCCATGCATAATCCTGACATATTCCGAGAGATCCGCCCTTGATATCACGTCTTTTCTTGCCAGCGGATGCATCTTTGACATGACTACCAGATATTCAAACTCCCAGATCATCTCATGCTCGAGTTTATTATTGCGGATATAATTGCTGAAATACTCCTCATCCTTTTTCTGATAACGTATAATCCCCATATTATAACCACGATTTAAGACATTATCGATCGTTTTAAGTGTATTAGTCTCGTTAACTGTAATTTCGAGATCATCCATAGTCGGAAGTGCCGCCACAAACGAAGTGAATCCATTTGCAATATAGCTGCCTCGTGGAATCGATAACTTATAGTAACTGTCAGTATCATCGTTTCGTCCGGCTATTTTCTCCATCTCTGCCATCTGCTCCAGCATTTTCTGCGCATGATAAAGAAATTCGCCCCCCTTATCTGTAACACTGATTCCACCGGCTGTCCTTTTAAAGATCTCATAGCCAAGCTCTGTCTCCAGATCCTTGATTGCCTTGCTCAGATTCGGCTGTGCCATATATAAATTCTGTGCTGCTTTCGTAATAGATCCTGATTTTTCTATTTCCACTGCATATTGAAACAAAAGCGTATTCATTTCACAATCCCCCCTTCTAAACGAACAAAGAGTCATATATGATTTCATATATCATATATATAGTAACACTTTCTAGATCAATACAACATATATTTTCTGCATAGTACCCATATAGAATGATATATGCTATCGTTTTCTTTAAAATAAAAACACACTTGGCAGTCCACTTGCAGACTACAAAATGTGTTTAATAAAATACATGATTTCCGATAACCTGTCCCTTGATCTGAGGTAAGACAGTCCTAAAATATAAGCAGTTTCCTACTGGTGTAGATCCCCGCATCGCTTCATCTGCTGCCGCATAACAAGATGAGCTTGCACCTTGTGCAAGTCTTGCTGCAAGTCTTCCGCTTGCCACCGGAGAGAACTGTCTTGGAGCATAAATAACGCCCACCATAGAATTCGGATATGCTGCACTTCGCATACGATTGATTACAACAGCTCCTACAGCCACCTGACCTGAATAAGGTTCTGCCCCCGCTTCACAGTGTATGATTGCTGCTAAAAGATCACGATCTCCGGCTTCAAAGGATAGTTCCGATATATCACGCCAAGACATACCTGCCGCCTTTTGCGACATTGCCTGTTCTTCGGCAAGCTGTTTCTTAAGTGCCTTTAGTTCTTGCTCCTGTTTTGCGAGCTCAGCCTCATAGGCCGCTTCCTCACTTTGTGCTGCAACAAGCTGTCCTGCCGTACTGGCAAGTGATCCGGTAGTCGAATTCACCAAAGTTGCAACTTTGCTCTTCTCGTTTTCAATGTCCTGCTGCAATGCCTGCAGATCATCCATCTCACTCTTGAGCTTTTGCTCCTTTTCTTCAATAGACTCTTTTAACGCGATCAGGCTTTCCAGCATACGTCGATCATACTCTTCTACTTTTTCCACGTATTCAGCCTTATTGAGAAAATCTGCATAAGACTTTGACTGGAGAAACCGTTCCAGATAAGATTCCTCACCCTGCTCATACATATATTTGATACGCCGTTTCATGAGCTCGTACTGATTCGTTTCCTGTGCTTTCGCATCAACCAGCTCATTTCCGGTCTGCTCGATCTCTTTCTCTTTTGCATCAATTTGTTCTTCCAGCTCTGATAAATTCTCACTGATTTCTGTCAGATTATCATTCAGATCATCTAGATAGCCCTCTAATTTATCCTTGGTATTCTCTAGCGTTTCCTTCTTTGCTTCTGTCTGTTTCTTTTGTTCCTCAGTCTGTTTTTTTTCAGCTTCTGCTTCCTTGATCTTTTCAGCAGTAGTTTTCGCACAGACCGTTTGCGGATACAGCGAATTCACAGATAACAGCAGCGAGAATATCAAAACAATGGAACAGACTATCCTTCTCATTTTATTCTTCACGATACCACGATCACCCCATTATAATACAAATTTTACTTCCCGATTCGTGTGTTGATATTTGTAGTAACGCACACCGGCTGCATCCAGCATTTTTTTGGACGCAATCACTGATGGCGTATCTGCATACTTATCAGAATCATAAACAATGGTACGGATCCCTGATTGTATGATAGCCTTGGCACATTCGTTACAGGGAAATAAGGAAACATATATTTTGGCTCCCTCCAGATTCCCTCCGCGGTAATTTAAGATTGCATTAATTTCACTATGTGTGGTATACAAATATTTATTCTCCAAAGGCGCGCCTTCACGACACCATGGAAATTCATCGTCTGAGCATCCCTTTGGAAATCCATTATAGCCCATGGACAAAATCTTATTATCCTCACTGACAATGCAGGCCCCCACCTGTGTGTTGGGATCTTTCGACCGCATTCCTGACAAAATGGATACCCCCATAAAGTACTCATCCCATGAAATATAATCCTTTCTTTTATCGCTCATCATCAATAACCCCCGTTATTTTTATTTTGTGCCGAAAATACGGTCTCCTGCATCTCCAAGTCCTGGGACAATATATCCATGTTCATTTAGTTTCTCATCTAGTGCACCTACATATAAATCAACATCCGGATGCTCTTCCTGCATTTTCTTGATTCCTTCCGGTGCTGCTATGATACACATAAAATGAATGTTTTTACATCCTTTTTCTTTTAACATTCTAATTGCAGCTACAGATGAACCTCCTGTTGCAAGCATAGGATCTACTACAAACACTTCACGCTCTGCACAATCAGCCGGAAGCTTGCAATAATATTCAACCGGATTTAATGTTTCTGGATCACGATATAAACCGATGTGGCCGATCTTAGCAGCCGGAACCATTGTCAGAAAACCGTCTACCATACCGAGTCCGGCTCGCAGGATCGGCACGATTGCCATCTTCTTTCCCTTTAATTCCTTTGCTACTGTTTTGCAGATAGGTGTTTCGATTCCAACCTCAGCCAAAGGCAGATCTCTTGTTGCTTCATAGCAGATCAGCATTGCAATCTCACTGATTGTCTGGCGGAAATCCTTTGTTCCGGTATCCTTTCTTCTGATATAACCGATTTTGTGCTGAATCAAAGGATGATCCATAATTACTACTTTGCTCACGCTGCATTCCTCCTGTTTGTCTTATTTATCTGTTTGTCTTATTTATCTATTTGTATTCTATTAATCTTCAATTGCATTAATTCTGCGTTGATGTTTCTCAAGTTCAGAAAATGGTGTGTTTAAAAACATATCAACAATATCAAGTGCTACGTTTTCTCCGACAATCCCTGCTCCAAGTGCCAGAATATTTGCATCATTATGCTCTCTTGTCAATCTGGCAGATGTCAAGTCTCCACATAATGCAGCTCTGATTCCCTTGACTTTATTTGCGACGATTGAGATACCTATTCCTGTCGTACATACCAAAATTCCAAAAGGAACTTCTCCTGAAGCCACTGATTCAGCTACTGCTTTTCCATACTGTGGATAGTCACAGGATTCCAATGAATAACAGCCGACATCTTTACATTCATATCCCTGTTTTTCAAGATGTCCCTTGATTACCTCCTTAAGTTTGTATCCGCCATGATCGCTTCCTATTACTATTTTTTTCATTCTGCTACGCCTCTTCTCTTATAATTTTATGATACAGTGTCCCGCCGCCTTGATCAATCGATTCATGATCGCCTGGCCCATACGAGGTGTATCAAATTGTTCTGAATAAATATAGGTAATACCTGCTTCATCAAATTCTCTGAGTATTCCATATAAATGTCTTGCTATTTCTTCATCATCTGTTCTTGATCCAATATTTTCTACCAAATCCGCTTGATAGAAATCATAAGTTTCATTCGTTGCAATAACGCCTGTTTTTTCTCCTTTATTCTGTTGCTCCTTCAAGCACTGATTAATATAGGAAACTACATCCTCTTGTTTTCCTTCTACAATGATTAATTGACCTTTAGGGGCATAATGCCGATATTTCATTCCTGGTGCCTTTGGCTTTACTTGTGGGTTTCCTTCATTCAAAAAGGCCGCATCCATTGTAATATCAGGCACGATTTCTTTAAACATTTGTAAGGAAATGAATCCAGGACGTAGGATCACAGGTGTCTCAACAGAAAAATCCACAATTGTTGATTCAAGTCCAATGACAGCCGCACCACCATCAATGATCATATCGATTTTACCATCCAGATCTTCTATTACATGCCTTGCTATCGTAGGACTTGGTTTTCCTGAGGTATTCGCACTCGGAGCTGCTATAAATCCACCCGCTGTACGGATAAGCGCCAATGCAGTTTTGTGAACCGGCATTCTGACTGCTACTGTATCCAGACCACCTGTTGTTTCATAAGGAACAATATCCTTCTTTTTAAATATCATAGTAAGCGGACCGGGCCAAAAAGCCTTGGCAGCACGCATTGCATTCTCTGGTATGTCACTGACAATTTTTTCAAGATCCTCCATACATGCGATATGCACGATTAGTGGATTATCAGAAGGTCTTCCTTTTGCCGCATATATTTTCTCAGACGCCTTTGGATCAAGTGCATTCCCTCCAAGTCCATAAACAGTTTCCGTTGGGAAAGCGACCAGACCTCCGCAAAGAATGATATCGCCGGCATCGGTCAGCATTTCATCAGATACTTCCTCTTCACTTACTGTCATTATTTTTGTTTTCATTCTTCCACCATTCTTTTATCTCTACATACAAATCCATGCTTATAATACCACATCTTAAAAATGAATAAAATAGTGTGTGACAAAAAATCGAACAATCTGTTCAGATTGTTCGATTCATCATTACGCGAATTTGCTTCGTTTTATTTTGCAAAGTCTTTTACTACGATAATTTCAACTTTTTTATTTGTAACACCTACGACTATGTCATCTGCATATTTTGCTACAACCGACTTCTCCAGCTCGTCCCACTTATTCACGTCATTCATGCTCGCCTGCATATAGCTCTGCATCGTCCATGCATAATCAAAGCTGCTGTCAATTCCGTATGTCATATAAGCGCCCGGTACACACATATAGGTTGGATCATAAGGACGAACAGCTCCTGCAGGTTCTGATAAAAACATAGTTGCAATCTCTTTCATTTTTCCGGAAAACCCTTTATATGCTTCATTTTTTCCTGATGAGGACAACTCCATAAAACGATCCTGCTCTTCCAAATCCAGTGTTATTTCAGAAATCAGATGTAATTTATACTCTTTCTCTTTCTTGCCTTCATTTTCCACATAAAACTCACCTACACGTATTCCCAGAATTCCCTTTTCCATACCGATCAGCTCTTCAGCTAAAAGTCTGAGCGTCTTGGTTTCCTTTTCAGTCAGGTCATTATATCTGGCAACTTTTTCTACCTCATCCAATGCATTTGTTAATGTTTTGGCATCACTGTTTAATATACATATATTTGATTTCATTTGTGCATCCCACCTTATCATTTTGTTCGATATATATTATCTTATAACGATTTCATGTATTATTCAAGCTTTATTGCATTGATTTTAGCATTGTGCTATACTCGTATAGCTATCAGATACATATGATTCAGAATAAGAGGTATATAATGAAAGAAACTATTGTTACAGAAAATAAAATGGGGATTATGCCCGTCAATCAATTATTAATTTCTATGTCACTCCCTATGATGATTTCCATGCTTGTTCAGGCGCTTTACAACATTGTAGACAGTATCTTCGTTGCCAGAATCAGTGAAGATGCACTAACTGCCGTATCTCTTGCGTTTCCAATTCAAAGCTTAATGATCGCATTAGGTGCAGGTATGGGAGTCGGCGTAAACGCGCTGCTCTCTCGTGCTTTAGGGGAAAAAGATTATTCTCGCGTTAATCAGACCGCAATGAACGGTATTTTCTTATCATTAATCAATTTTGGGCTCTTTCTTCTGATTGGATTATTAATCACAAAGCCCTTTTATCAAAGTCAGACTTCTAACCCGCAGATCATTGGGTACGGAATTGATTATCTGACAATCGTCTGCTGTTGCTCTTTTGGTATCTATGCACAATTTATATTTGAGAGACTGCTGCAGTCTACAGGCAAAACCTTCTACACCATGATCACACAGGGAACAGGTGCCATCATCAATATCATTTTAGATCCCATCCTGATCTTCGGTTTATGTGGAGCTCCGAAGCTTGGAGTCAAAGGTGCCGCAATAGCAACTGTTATCGGACAGATCGTCGCAAGTATACTGGCCATCATCATTAATATCAAGAAAAACAATGAAATACATTTATCATTAAAAGGCTTTCATCCAGACTTAAAAACGATCAAAAATATCTATGTAGTGGGTCTCCCCTCGATCATCATGCAGTCGATCGGTTCTATTATGGTCTATGGAATGAATCGGATTCTAATCGGCTTTTCGACTACTGCAGCCGCTGTGTTTGGTGTGTATTTCAAGCTTCAAAGCTTCATCTTCATGCCTGTATTTGGTTTAAATAATGGAATGGTTCCTATCATTGCATATAATTTTGGTGCCAGAAAAAAAGATCGTCTGGTTCACACGATCAAGCTTAGTATTGGTTATGCAGAACTACTGATGTTCATCGGATTCCTTGCATTTCAGTTCTTCCCCAGACAATTATTTGGACTCTTTGATGCTTCCGACCATATGCTCAGTATGGGAATACCTGCACTACGAATCATTAGTATCCACTTTCTGCTTGCCGGATTTTGTATTATATGCGGTTCTGCCTTTCAGGCACTCGGAAATGGCGTGTATAGTATGATTGTTTCGATTGCCAGACAGCTGGTCGTTTTACTTCCTGCAGCATATCTGCTTTCCAAACTTGGATCTATCAATTACGTATGGTGGGCGCTGCCGATTGCTGAAATCATGTCCTTATGTATTTCATCATTCTTTATGTATCGGATTTATCATAAGGTCATCCGGCATATTGGAGAAGAGTGACATACTCTTTGATTCCTTTTGTAATTGCCTCTACGATTTGTTTCTGATAAGCTTCATCCTTCAGCTTACCTGTCTCCTCCCAATTACTCAGGAATCCACACTCGAC
>JAAYYM010000079.1 GCA_012515365.1 Clostridia bacterium | reverse complement strand
TTTTGCTTGCATTGTATGTGGCGGTACTGTTTACAGTGTTCTATGTGCTTCGTGTTTTCAGTGAAGCTGCTCCGGCATTGATTTTTGCGGGAACATTGTATTACGGCTTCACAATGTGTATAATGATTTTATGCATTCAGGCGTGCGGGAGAAAAACAAATAACCAAAGAAACGGGATGGAAGAGAATGGATAAGGCGAAAAAGAAACAAAAATTGATAAAACAAATTATGAAGTTTGGTGTAGTAGGCGGACTGGCATTTCTGATTGACTTCGTTATCTATACACTTGTTTTGCGGGCACTGACATGGGAATATGGTTATCTTTTGGCGGGATTTGCAGGCTTTACGATTTCATTGATCTTTAATTATCTTGCAAGTATGGCCTTTGTATTCGAGAGAAAAGAAAATGTAGATAAGAAGAAGGAATTTCTCATATTTGTGGTTTTAAGTTTGATAGGAATGGGAATCAACACACTTATTTTATGGCTTTGTGTAGATGTGATTTATGCACATGTAGGATGGGTACAGACGTTGACAGTGACGATACTTGAATTTCTGCAGAATATTGGCGTGGGGATTGCCAATGCACCGGAACTTGCTGCACTGGCAGCAAAGGTTTGTGCAACCGGTGTTGTAATGGTTTATAATTTTATATCCAGAAAGATGTTTCTGGAAAAAAAGGAAGATGGTAAAAATGAAGAAAAATAAAAGGATGTTATGTATCCTAATGATGATGTTAACTGCAGTTTTGCTGTTTGCAGGCTGTAGTAACAAGACACAGGAAACTGACGAAGGAGTCTCCGTACCGGAAACAGGTGTTACGGAAGAAGCACCGGAAGTGTCAGAGGAAGAAGAGGCAGAGGCAGAAAAAGCAGAGGCACCGACAGAGGGTGTGACTGTTATGGAAGCAACTGATAAAGTAGTTGTGTCTGAAGATGTCATAGCAGAAGAACAAAAGCCGGAAGAGACAGAGAAAAAGGGAGATTTTTTAAGAGCTGAAAACGGCAAGATACTGGTTGATGTAGTGATGTTTATGGGACAGAGTAATATGTCCGGTTGTGGCGGAGATGCTGCACAGGCTCCGGTGGTGAACGAAAGAGCGGGATATGAATTTCGCGCAATATCCGATCCAACCAAATTGTATCCGATTACAGAGCCATTTGGAATCAATGAAAATCAAATTGGTGGAATTATAGAATATCCGGGCGGTAAGAAAGGCTCACTGGTATCCTCTTTTGTTAATTCATATTATGAGGAAACAGGAGTTCCTGTCATTGCAGTGTCTGCATCGGCAGGTGCCACCACAAGCGAATACTGGACGCGTACTGCTATTGTGAATGATTTTGCGGAGAGACATGAAAGAGCTGTGGTATGGCTAGAAAGTAATGAGTGCTCTGTCAGAAATCAATATGTTGTTTGGTTACAGGGTGAATCAGATGCCGACGCAGGCATTACAGCACAACAATATAGTGAAAACATGGATAATATTATCAGACCATTATTTATCAAGGGTGTTCAGAAGGTATTTATCATTCGACCGGGCAGAACGCTGGATGATGAGCACTTTTTCGATGATATTATTCAGGCGCAGACAGAGATGTGTAAAGATAGTTCTTATTATGCGCTTGCATCAACATTGTTAGCGGGATTTGATACAAGTTATATGGTGGATCAATGGCATTATTGTCAGACGGCTTTGAATTTACTTGGCGAGGATGCCGGAAAGAATGTAGCGTATTATACAAATAATAAAAAAGAAGCATGTATGTACGATTATAAGTATCACAATACCTATATCCCGGATCATTTTGATTATCCTGCCGATATGGAAGCAGAACCGATTTTAATTGAACCGATGATTAAGGTGAATCAGTAAATACTGTGCGCAGCATAAGAGGAGGAGATGCCGGTGAAAGACAAAATACTTCTGTTTATTCCGGGTTATAATTGTGAAAAGCAAATCATACGTGTGTTGGGTCAGTTGGATGAAAGTGTCATGAAGTATATTACACAGGTGATTGTGGTCAATAACCAAAGTACCGATAATACCGAGGAAGTAGTGAAGCATTTTATTGAGAAACATGATTATATTCCGGTGAAACTTCTGAGAAATAAGGACAATTATGGTCTTGGCGGCTCACATAAAGTGGCGTTTTCTTATGCAAAGGAAAATGGCTTTGATTACGTGATTGTTCTGCACGGTGATGATCAGGGCTCCATTAGTGATATTTTGCCGGTCATCAGAAAAGGGATTCATTGCAAATATGATTGTGTGCTTGGAGCAAGATTCATGCGAGGGTCTAGATTGACAGGATATTCTGCGTTCAGAACGTTTGGGAATATTGTATATGACTTTCTATTTGCAGCGGTTGTACGTAAGAGAGTATTTGATTTGGGCTCCGGATTGAATGTTTACAGTGTGAAGATGTTGGAAGACTCTTTCTATGAGAAATTTCCTGACAATTTGATGTTTAATTATTGCATGATACTAGCAAGTCAATATTATGGAAACAATATCCGGTTTTATCCGATATCGTGGCGCGAAGAAGACCAGATATCCAATGTGAAAATGGTTAATCAGGCAGTGACTGTATTAAAGATGTTATTTGCATACTATCGCAATCCTGCTGTGATAGAGGAAGACTATCGAGATAAAGCAATAGAAGAATATAAGGCGGAAATAATAGCATGAACTTTTCTTTGTTATGGCTGATACCATTATTTCTGGCAGGGTTTACATTGGTGCATCTGTCTAAAATGATGCGCTTGTATCTCATTTTGCTGGAATCGAAAATTGAATTTAAACGTTTTGTACTGACGTATTTAAAGACGACACTTACGAATCTGATTATTCCCTTCAAATTAGGAGAAATTTTCAGAATCTACTGTTTTTCCAGAGAAACAAAAGTCTTTCAGATAGGTCTGTTTGGTGTATTGGTAGATCGCTTTTT
>JAAYYM010000692.1 GCA_012515365.1 Clostridia bacterium | reverse complement strand
GTATGATAGCACTTGGAGGCTCACGTTCCGCTACCGAGTGGTTTTCTGAATTTCTGAACAATCTGACACATATGAATGCGATGTTGATTGCTTCACTGATCATAGCCTTACTGTCGTTTGCGATTTATTGGTTGATTGCAAAGAAATTATGCGGAGCTCATCGAAAGAACATATTGTTGTTTCTGTTTTTGATTTTACTCACATATGTGTTCGGATATCAGTCTATGGCACCGGAAGAAACAATTCTGCTATTTGATTGTATGTCCGTGACATTACTGATCAGACAGCTGATTGTTCCCGGGATTCTGCTGATTTTGTTGCATAAAGGCACAGATCGATTACTGTATGAGGAACTGACGGAAGAGAAATCAGAACCTGAATCAAATCAAAAGGGAGAGAGTGTCATGAAGAAACTGATTAATGTAAGAACACTAACACTGGCGTTTATTATTTATGTTTTGTTATCATTATTTGCAATTTATACTTTGAATACCAAAATCAATAATATGTCAGTTTATATGCAGAATATGCAGGAGAGTATTGATGATCTTAAGTAGTATCTTATGTATTATTTTGAATTTCATCATGTATACTGCGTTTGGCTCACTTGTTACAAGGCGTAAAAAGGGTGAAGCGTGGTCGTTGCCGATGACAGTTATCATAGGCTTCTTTTTGTACTACAGTTTGTTCTTTTTCTTCTGTGTGCCGATGATGCTGCGGTTTCAGACATTAACTTCTATGTCATATCTTTGGCTGGGCGTTGTTGTTTTTGTTGTTCTTTTGTCGGGAATTTTGAATGGAAGCAGATGGTATTATAAAATAAAAGAAATCGGTGCAAAAGTGAAAGCAGAACCGGTATTTTTTGTGGGATTTGTCTTGTTGTGTCTGATACAAGTCATTTTGGTTGTAAATGCTTATAATTTCACTCTGGATGCAACTTATTATGTAGGTAATGTGGCGGCTTCTGTGCAAACGGATACAATGAATATTTATGATCCCTACACAGGCATGTGGCAGGATCATTTCGAAATGCGTTACTTTTTTGCAACATATTCCATGAATGATGCGGTGATGTGCAGGTTAACGGGATTGCATGCACTTGTTCAGACGAAGACAATCATGACAGCCACTATCATTATATTAATTCAGTTACTCTATTATAAAATTGCACAGGCTCTGTTTGATGGTAACAGAAAATCAGAGTTGTTAATGTTGTTCTTTATGACAGTGGCCAATTTCGCTTTCATTTCATTGTATACGCCTTCTAATTTCCTGTTAACCAGAACGTTCGAGGGAAAAGCCATTGTTGGAAATCTTGTACTGGTTGCAATTGTATATCTTTATATGATGTTGCTTCAAAAACATCAATCATTTCAAATATGGATGATGCTGTTTTTGATATGTTTTGGGGCGACCACCATATCGTCGTCAGCCAATATGCTGGTACCAGCTACTTTGTCGGTTCTTCTGATACCGCTTGTTTTTATCAAAAAGGATTGGAAGATTATCCCGAAGTACATCATTTGCATGCTCCCCGGGTTGATTATGGCGTTGACGTATGTAGCATATGTAAAAGGGTATTTTGTAATTCACACTTATTAGGGAACGGATTCCTATCAGATATCGGATAAGAGAGGAGGAAAAGAGCAGATGCAAACATTGACTGTAGTTGATACAGGACTTTCTTATATGCAGGCATGTCTGGAATATTATCTGGACGGTGGCGCTTTTTTTCTGCTGTATGCTGCAGCGCTGTTGTTTATCCTAATTGCAGGAACAAAACGGGAACAACAGATATTTTTGCCAAGCGCAGTATTGCTTCTTTTAACCGTATACAATCCTATTTTTCCGGTGGTTTTGAATCAAATTTTTGATGTCAACAAGGAATAT
>JAAYYM010000691.1 GCA_012515365.1 Clostridia bacterium | reverse complement strand
CTTTTTCTCTTATACTTGTAAACGATAACTTTTTTAGCTTTACCATTTTCAACTACTGTTGCTGATACAGTTGCATTAGCTACTGTAGGATCACCAACTACAAGCTTCTTATCACTGATGGCCAAAACCTGATCAAATGTAACAGATTCTCCGGCTTCTGCGCCAAGTTTTTCAACTTTGATCACATCACCTTCAGCTACTTTGTACTGTTTTCCGCCTGTTGCAATAATTGCGTACATAAGGCACCTCCTAATAATTTACTCGCTAGATACGGTAGTGTGATAAATTCACTACACATTTATAACCTCTCTATGCGGCATACTATGATATAATAGCACAATCCTCCGATTTCGTCAACTCTGTATCCAATCAAATTACATATAAATTTTATCTAGTTAATTTACATACAAATTCTACTTTATATCAGTGTATATCAAATCAGTTTTGTTTGATAATTTTTCATATAGCGGTCTGTCCATCTTTTTTCTTGTGATTTCTACCAGCTGAAGCGCTGTCATATCATGAACCTGTGTTTTGACTCTGTCATTTTTTACTAGTTCCCTCAGATTTTCAAGTAAAAGATCACGGTCTTCTTTTCGTTCCATATTAATAAAATCAACAATAATAATTCCAGACAGATTTCGCAGTCGAAGCTGTCTTACTGTTTCCGCAGCTGCCTCCAGATTGATTTTCAAGAAGGTATCCTGTAAATTCTTTTTGCCGTCATATTTGCCCGTATTGACGTCAATTGATGTCAAAGCTTCCGTTGGTTCAATGACAAGATATCCTCCCGATTTAAGCCACACACGCTTGCACAGAGCCTTCTCAAGCCGTGTTTCAATACTGTAATGTTTGATCAGTGGTAATAACTTGTCTTTATAATACTTGATTTGCAGATCGTGATTTTGATCAATCTTACTTTGTTTATAAGAAAGCAGTTCCTGATAGAGTTCCTCATCGTCAGTCACAATTTCACAGAGCACTTCTTGTTTCAAATCTCTGATCAAAGTCATATATTTCTTAGGGGGCTGCCACATTACACAATAACAGGTTCTGTGTTTTGCTGTTTCAATCAATCTGTTTCGCTGATCATTTAAGTCTGTAAGCTCCTGTATAATCTCGTCTGTTTTGGCATATTGTGAATTAGTTCGAATAATGACATTGATATCTTTAGGAATATAGGCTTTTAATTCTGTTCTTAAATGTGCTCGTTGTTCTTCAGTAAGCTTTGAAGAAACACGAATCAGCCCACTTCCCGAAGAAAGAACAACATATTGTCCGGCAAATGAAAGCTCAGTTGTAACGACAGCATCTTTTGTTTTCACTTGTTCCTTCACGACCTGTACCAGTATTTCATCACCCTGAACCAGCTTTGCTTTTGCATTTTGATTCAAGCGGTTCAAATAAATCGGCTGTATCGTATTTTCTAAAGAAAGATAACATTTCGTCCCCGGAATAATTTCTACAAATGCTGCATTGATGTTCTTAACCACATCTTTCACTTTTGCAATATAAATATTCCCTACCTGAACATCTGATAATTCATCATAATGAATCTCAAGATCTTTATTGTCTTCTAAGAGCAGAGAAAGAATTCCCTGCTTCCATTTTGTAATGATAAATTTCTGTGTTCGTTCCATCTATTGTCCTTCTTTTGTCGATATCTATATATCTTCCCCTATGCTGCCAAGTGTTACATAAGCGCCCTGCTGCAACGTATATAATTCTTTTCTTGTAACATGAAATCCGAACTTATGAAGCTCAGTTCCTGCAAAGGAAAAGAGCGCTTCCATGACAAGATTAGGTTTTATATTCACTTCACTTCCAGCAGATAATTTCATAAAAACTGCCGGGATATGATGCGCTACCTGTTCTTCATCTGCTGACGCAGACACATCATTGTCAAGAAGATACATTTCATAGATATACGGTTTGATATCGATTTCCTTTTCACTCTTCTTTGTTTTTTTTAGTACTAATAATTCCTTTTGAGCCATAAATTCAGTCAATATAGTTTTTAAATCAAAATCCGGAGCATACTCATCTAAAATTTGTACAACATAATCTGCTGCAGCCACGCTTGACATCGCATTCTTTGCATGATCCGGAAGCTGTTTGTATTCTGTAATGACGATTCCTTCTGACATGATCGCATTCATTCGATTGATTGATGCAGCTGATGAATCTGTGCTCTCTACTTCTATATCCAGATATTCGCCATCACTTTCAACACCGACACCAAGCGGCATTGCAAACGACATAATCTGATGTGGACTCATTCCAGTAGAATATTTGATATCAATCTGTGCTCTTCTCATTAATTTCTGAAAGTAACGCATTACATCAAGATGTCCAATGTATTTTATGACTCCATGTTTTGAAAATTTAAGCCTGATTTTCATAGCAGACACCCCCACCAAATGATTTAGCACCACATCCTGAACACGCTTCACGACAGTTAGGCGTCACAACCGCATTCATAGCTTGCTTCCATTCTCGCTTTAAAAATTCTTTTGTGACACCGACGTCTATAAAATCCCATGGAAGCAATTCATCTAAATCACGTTTTCTTAAATTATAAAAATCAATGGAAATATCATTTTCTGCAAAAGCTTCTAACCACATATCGTTTTTAAAAAAGTCAGACCACGAATCAAACAGGCAGCCCTTTTCATAAGCAGAAAGCAATGCTTTTCCAACTCTTCTGTCGCCACGTGCCAGCACACCTTCTAAAACGCTCAGATGCGCTTCATGCCAATTATAACGGATGCTCTTCTGGTTTAGCTGCTCTTTGACGCAATGATTGACAAATCTGGCTTTATCCATATATTCATCTGCTGTAAACATCGACGCCCATTGCAGTGGAGTAAACGGTTTCGGAATAAAGAAGGAGCTGCTTGCCGTGATCTGTACCTTTCCTGTTCTTTGTTCTTTTGGAATCAACTCATAATAAAGCCTTGCAATCTGATCAGACAGCTGCGCTATTCCACGCATATCTTCTTCTGTCTCAGTCGGCAGTCCCAGCATAAAATAAAGCTTAACCTTATTCCAGCCACCTTTAAAGGCAAGTGAAGCACCATTCAGAATTGATTCTTCTGTCAATCCTTTGTTGATCACATTTCGCAACCTCTGAGAGCCTGCTTCCGGTGCAAAGGTAAGAGAGCTTTTGCGGATATCCTGTACTTTACTCATAATATCAAGGAAAAAGGCATCGATACGTAAGGATGGAAGTGAAATATTGATCCCCTTTCCTGAAAACTCTTCAACCAAAAAATCAACCAGCTCGCCAAGCTTTGTATAATCACTTGAGCTTAATGAGCTTAAAGAAATTTCTTCATGACCTGTATTTTTAAGCATTTCATATGCATATTCTTTAAGCATCTGAATATCACGTTCTCTGACAGGCCGATAGACCATTCCTGCCTGACAGAACCTGCATCCTCTGATACAGCCACGTTGAATTTCCAGTACTACTCTGTCCTGGGTCACTTTAATAAACGGTACCACCGGTTTTTTCGGGTAATAGGTGTTACTGACATCATTCACAATGACTTTCTTTATCTTACATGGAACATCTTTAGTTGGTGTAAAAGAAGCAAGCGTTCCATCCTCATGATAAGTCACCTGATAAAACATTGGTACATAAATTCCCGGTATATGAGCAGCTTTCAGAAGGAATTCCTCTCTGGACGCTCCATTTTTACGACAATTTATATACGTATCCAGTAACAACGGATATGAAGTTTCTCCCTCACCAATATAGAACAGATCAAAATAGTCTGCGAGCGGTTCCGGATTATATGTACACGGACCTCCACCGATCACAATTGGATCATCCCATGTTCTATTCTTAGATTCATATGGAATATGGCTTAAATCAAGTATCTGCATTATATTGGTATAACACATTTCATATTGAATGGTAATACCAAGGAAATCAAACTCCCTGACCGGATCCTGAGATTCTAATGCAAATAACGGTATGTTCTGCTCTTTCATGATTTTATGAAGATCAGTCCATGGCGAATAAACACGCTCACACCATACATCTTCGCGTTGATTCAACATATCATATAAAATCTGTATTCCCAGATGAGACATTCCTATCTCATAAACATCAGGAAAACACATAGCAAACCTTACTGAGATTTCATTCTTATTTTTATAAATGGCATTGACTTCATTGCCAATATATCTTGCCGGTTTTTCGACAAGCATCAGTATTTCTTCACTTAATGCAAGTTTTCTCATTTTTTCGCCCTTCTATCTATCTTAAACATCCATTAAAGTATAATAGATTTGATTTATAAAATCAATTGAATTAAAATCTATCATCTCCTTAGATACCGTCTGCTGTAACGTACTGATCTGAGATTTTAACTCCTTTGTATTTTGTACATACCCTAAACTGACGATTCCAAACATAAAGATAGAAATAATAATTCTTCTCTTAAGGGTCAGGAACTGCTTTTTTATAGGTTCATTTTCATTCGTTTTTGTTTCGGCTGTTTCATCGTAATCTCGGCAGCCTGTTCGCAGTCTCATATCATTTTTACAGGATTCTTCACGTAATCTTCTGACCAGATCAATTTTTTGGTCAACTTCAAGACATGCCATTCATAATGCCTCCTTTTTCTTTTTCCTATTATATGAATGAGCCATGCTTTTCATCACCAAAAAACAGACATCAGCATATGATGTCTGTTTATAATGATCTCAATCAATTAATCGGCTTATAGATTGCCATAACCACTCTATCATCAGTAACGTTCGTAATATCACCTTCCCAGTCTCCTGTAAAATAATACCCCTCCAGCTTTGGCGTTTCCTGTGGATATTCCACATCTCCACCTTCAGCTACAACCTGATCTGCAAAACCTTCATAGGTGATATTATTGACAAAAAACACATAATGTGTTTTAGTAAAATGCGCTTTAATGGCACGGTCTTCAGTGATATTCATCCATGAGCCTTCCCAGCCGTCAAAACGATAGCCCTCCATCACCGGTTCGATAGGGTCAGACAGAGAAGATGCATAGGGGACAACATCCTGTTTGATTATTTCCTGATTAACTCCATTATACCATCTGACTACGCAGGTGACTCCAGGTACTCCTTTTTGTGCCGGATATAACGCCCATTCCGGTAAAAACGGAGCTGACATATTATCATTTACTTTTTTAATCGGTGATAATGCATTTGTTGACGGAGCGAAAGGCGTATTTGAAACATACATTCCAAGAATGATCTTATCTGACTGTATATTGATGGCACTGTCGGTCCATCCTAAAAATGAATACCCTTTCATCGAGGTATCAGTTGGTATTACAGCATATCCGCCTTCCGGAACCTCTTGTTCATTGATCTTTTCTCCATAAATAAAGGTTACCGTATATCTAGGTGCTGCATAGGCCTGATCAGCAGATAACAAACAACAAAATAACAGACTAATCAAAAATAAGCTGCCTTTCAACATCCAGTTTTTAGATTTCATACAATCACCTCCTGAACATTATCGATTTGCTAATTCTCTTGTGATATCCTCCCAGGTAATATTGTTTTCTACCATCAATACCATAACATGATAAAGAAAATCGGAAATTTCATATTTGATTTCTTCTTTATCAGGATTTTTAGCAGCGATCACAATTTCTGTGGCTTCTTCACCGACTTTTTTCAAAATCTTATCAATGCCTTTCTCAAAAAGGTAATTGGTATATGAGCCTTCCTTGGGATTTAACTTCCTATCTTTTATTATATCATAAACTGTTTCAAAAACCGTTAATGAATTTAAGTTTTTATATTCTTTTTTGACAATTGGCGAAAAGAAGCAGCTTTCGTTTCCCGTATGGCATGCTGCTCCGATCTGAGCAACCTTTGCAAG
>JAAYYM010000690.1 GCA_012515365.1 Clostridia bacterium | reverse complement strand
TTCTGTAATAAAATTATATCTTTCCTTGTTCGCTTCAACAAAAGCAGCCACCATTCTATCAAAATAACTTGAATCAATGCTGTCCACTAATCTATCATATTCTTCTTTAATTGCTCTAATCTTGTCCAAAGACCATTTGTTAATTTCTGTTATGGAAATTTTTTCCTTTTTGCCATCAATAATATATGCACCGCTTCCATACCACACAGACGAGTTCTCATAACAATGTGGATTTTCTTTTCCTTGCACCAAAGCAAGCAATAATTGTTCCTCTGGAAACACGGGTCTAATATCCGTTGAAATGTACCTACTTTCTGTTCCACATCTCGGACACATAGGTTCAAAAACCGGAACATTACATTCTTCACACCAATATAATGTCGTAGACATTACTGTTTTAGTTTGGCAAGACTTCTTTACACATACATCGGCATTCATCGGTATTTTGCATTTTGGGCAAATTTTCTCTACCATGAAACTTCCTCATTTCTATTATTCTATTTTTCTCTTTTTTCGTAGGTTAACACAATATCATAACCCAACGCTTCCATCATCTGAACAAATGTCTTGTTTACCACACCATCTTTTTTCTTAATAATGCGATTTACATATTGTCCAGTTGTACCAACAGCCTCACCCAATTGTTGTTGAGTCATCTTTGCTTCTAAACACTTTACCTTAGTATCGATTTCAATGTCATTTTTAATCATTTTTGTTTTCCTCTATAATACGAATCGGATTATTTAACAACACTATATAAGTATAAATCTTTTTCCTATTCTTTTCAACCCATTTATCGAAAATGACATATCAATCAATTTACATAACTTAACCTATCCATCTACTCTACACTGATTATAATACTCGCACATCACACAAAAGCTCCGACACTGCTTTTTATATTTTCCCAATATTCTTAAAATCCAATATTTCCATTTTTCAAATTTCCACATTTATCGCTTACACCTTCTCTACATCAATCCGATACTCCAACACATATCCCAAAATATCCTCCGCTTCCATGCAAAAATCCGCTGCAATCGCTCTTATCTCATCCGTAATCTTATCCCTATTTTCTTCCTGGAACTTTTCAATTTCGTCTCCATGCAACAGAAATTCACTAATACCATTTTCTCTTGCGCCAAGCTTTTTCATTAGCCCCTGGGAAGCGTGGTTATCAATTTCTACTCTTGCCCGGAAATATGTTTTCCCGGTCAATTTATGAACCGACTGCATCAACAACGGCAAAGCTTCCGTTCCGTACCCCTTATGACATTCTTGTGGTTTTAATTCAATCGCTAATTCCCAAAAACTACTTCCCGATGAATTGGCTGAACTTCTTGGTGTACTATTATTACTTGTACAATCCTTATAAATCTGATATTCAATAAAATTGTCCGCCATGTCATTTCTATTTCCGTTACCATTCCAATCATACATTGCCATATTCATACCTCACTTTCTCAGATAACTTGTTCTTTCTTTAGCTTTAGTTTCCTTCGATGATACAAGCTTATCAAAATACAAGTCCAAAAAAACGGACAGGAACGTCCAAAAATTGATTTTTTCGCAAATTCGCAAGCAGTGCATAGGTATATACCTTATGCATTTTCGCTTGTTGTGGCACATCCCCAATCCCCTCAGAACTGCCAATTTCATTGACAGACTACGCATTCACTTTGTGAACGCTAAGAACTTTCGCAATCGCTAAAAATAAAAAAAGCGGGCAACTACCGGATGTTGAAATTCCGATAATTGCCCTAAGACTATCTTGCTTCTCTTTGCTTTTTTCTCTCTTGCTCATTCTCCTGCGCTCTTAAGAATGCATCTATATTATGCTTTGCTGTAACATAATCCTGCATTCTTTCCTTTCAGATAAACTGCTAATCGAAGTGCAGCTCCGACAGCTATTCCTATCATCAGGTCCAATGGATGCAAACTTGGCAATGGATTAGAAAAAGCTTCCATAATAAGTCCATCAAGCACTATACTCTGGACCTTTTCGGAAGCATTCTCTCCTACTGCCATTCTCCAAATCTCTCCAACATTCGTAGCCAACAATCCTATCAACACATAAGGCAGATTTAGGATTAGCAGCTTCTTATACTTTGAACTCATCGCGTCTTCTCCTTTTTCTTCTCATGTTCTTTCTTAGGCATATTTGCTACCAGCTCCTTAAATTTCTTAAGTGCTTTTAATATGCTAGGGCGATTCTGAGACTGCTTTTTCACTTGTTTGGCAGTATATTCAGCCAACACCTGCGCTATAGCGTCTGCATCACGGGCTTTAAAAAATACCGTGTACTTTGGCGGTGTTACGGTCTTATCCTTTACAATAGCAAAATCCACTCCGTATTTCTTCGCAATACGCTCAAAATCCTTAAGCCCGGTTTCTCCTACCGGAAGACTTGAAACTCCCTGGTTTTGACCAATCAACTGCTTTACAGTCTGCTTACCTTTGATATGGTCAT
>JAAYYM010000779.1 GCA_012515365.1 Clostridia bacterium | reverse complement strand
GCTTAATCACGTTCCATTCGAGGTCGCAGAACATCGCCCCGTGTCGAGCCGCGCTCCCGTCCGCCGCGAACCGCAGTTCCGGGTATTCGATGCCGCGCGGCATGGCGGGCTGCTGCTTCATGTCCGCAAGGTTGCCCGCGTTGTCGTGCGTTGTGACTACCTGCCACGCCATCACCCTACCCCTATCAGTTCGTTGATATAGCGCGTCACCACTTCCGCCGTGCGCTGCGGATTACCGCTTTCGTAGATGTTGAAGGTGAGATCGCCTACCGTGTTACTTGTGCCGCCGCCCGCGCTCGGCGGTCGCTGGCCGTTCGGGTAGACCATCGCCGGCTGCATAAAGCGCACCCACTCCGGGCCGCGCTCCCCGACCAGCACGTCGCGCCCGACTGGCGGATACCCGCCCGCCGCGTAGCCGTAGCGCTGTTTCCATTTGTAGTAAGTCGCCACATCCATCCCGGCGGCTTGCATCGGGTCGTACATATCCGTTCGCACGCGCTGGCCCGACCAGGACACATAGCGCCCCGTCGCGGCAGATTGCGCGATCTGCTGGTAATACTGCTGGGTGCCGGACAGCCCACCCCCGCCGCCGCCCGTCTGCACGGGATTCGCGCCGCCCGCGAGGATGGTCGCGCGCGACTGTCGCTCTAGTTGCTCCGCTGCCACGATAAGACTGTTAATCGCGGCCAGTTCGTTATTAAACTGCTGCTGGCGCAGCGTGTCCTCATACGCACGGTCTTGCGCGAGTCGCTGCTGGCGGATGCGCCGATCCGCCGCTTCCTCGGCAAGCTGCTGGTTAAACGCGGCGATGCGCGCTTGCCGCTCTTGCCGGTGCTTGTCATCCAGGTCGCGTAGTTCTTGCTCGGCGGCGCGCTTCTTTTCGTCGCGCTGCTCGGCTAGTTCATCTAGCCGGTCTTTGTAATCTTCGGCGCGTTCCTTGCGCTCAAGCTCTAGCTGTTCGGTGCGTTCCTCGCGCTGCTGCTTGGCGCTCTGCTGCGCTTCCCATACGGCGCTGGCGTCGAGTCGAGCCGCTGCGCTCGCGACGCTCAGACGCTCGTCGCGATTGATGCGCCGGATGTCCTGCCAGTAGCGCACAGTGGCGCGCGCTTCGTCCTTCTGGAAGTCACGCAGCGCGTCAATCTGTTCCTTGTCGGCACCTACCGAGGACTCGGCTACCTTCGCGACAAGTTCCGCGCGTGCCTCTAAGTGCTTGCGGTCGAGCGCAATCAAGTCCGCGTTATGCTTGGCGCGGTCGGCGGCCTGCTTGCGGGCAAAGTCCTCTGCCTCGCGCGTGTCGTCTATCTGGCGCTTGCGGCTGATTTCGTTCGTCTGTGAGGCGTAGGTGCTCAGCAGCGTGGCGCGCTTGTCCTCAGCGGCGGCGGCCTGGTCGCGCGCTTTCACGGCGTCGCTGGTCGCTTGTTCCAGACGCTTCTCAGCATCGGCGGCGGTTTGGCGGCGGTGTGCAGCCGCGTCAACCGTTGTTTCGAGATAGGTGATCTCCGACTCCAACGCCTCAATGCTGTCGGTGTAGCGGTCTGCCGCCTCCTTCGCTTCCTGGTGCGTCAGCGTGCCGTCGCGCACCGCCTCAGTCAGCCCATCATAGGCCGTCTTGATCGCGGCAATCTCGGACTCTAGCGACTGAATCTCGCTGTCCACCTGCTCCGGCGTGTATGTTGTGAGTTTGCGCCGCCGCGCGATTTCGTTCTGTACTTGCGCGTCGATAAGCGCGAGCGATTCCTGCGCGGCCTCGCGCCGCTTCTTTGCCAGTTCTTCCTCGGCCACCGCTGCGTCGGCGGCGGCAGTTTCGCCCCGGCGAAGCGCACCCTCTAACCACTCATTGAGCGAGACGTTGTTACCAATCTGACCGTCGAGTTCTTCGAGCTTGTTTTTGGCATCCTCAATACCGCCCAGGTTCAAGCCAAGCGCGTCGTTCAGGTCGAGCAGCGCGCCCTCCCAGCCGGTCGTATTCTCGGCGGCGTCTACGAACTGCTGTAACAAGCCGCGCTCGATTTCTAGCGCCTTATTGCGGTCCTCGTTCGCCTGGATTGCTTTTCTAACTTCTTCCGTCGTGCCAGTGGCGATCAGTTCCGCATACCGCTGGCTCACGTCCATGTAGCCTTCGACGGCTTCTTTGCTGTCGTCAATAATGTCTTTTGCCTTCTTGAACGCGACGAACAGGAAGACGCTCGCCCCCGCCATCGCCGCCAGGCTGGCAACCATCACGGTCGTTTGCGCCGCTGCATTGGACATGCCCGGCACGTACCGCTGCAACGCCCCCACCGCGCCGCGCGTAGCAGCACCCGACTCTAAAAGCTGTGTGCGCAGTTGTGGCAGTTCCAGGCGCAGCAGCTTCACGCCCTCAATCGCTGCCACAACGTTCGCGGCGTGTTCGAGCTTGTATCCCGCTGCGCCGCCGATATAGCCCATCGCGCCCGTAATCGCGCGACTGCGGCCCCCGTACAGCATCGCGCCCTCGCGGGCGTCGCGTACGGAACGCTCTTGGACTTGCGCCGCGCCGCTGACGCTGCGCATC
>JAAYYM010000689.1 GCA_012515365.1 Clostridia bacterium | reverse complement strand
TAAATCATTCAAATCGTCATAAATATGTAAATCGTTGTGATCCGGGAGAAAATTCGGTAATGCTTCGGTTAGTTCTTCTCCATAGTGTTCTCTGTCAAAGGCCATTATATATGTTCTGGGTCTATTCTGCGGAACACCAAATCTTTTTGAATTCCTCACGAAATTACGACCATCATATACGGGTTGTCCGTTTTCATCGAATGTGACGCCGATAACTTTATAGTTTAAGTCCAATTCCAATCTGTTGATGATCGTACGCATCGTATTGCCATTATCATGTCTGATAAGGTTATCTACATTTTCGAGAAAAATACCTCTCGGTCGAGTTCTTTCGATGATTTCTGCAATATGGTTGAAAATAATCCCCTTGGTCTCGTCATTAAAACCTTCTTCAAGACCGGCTCGGCTGAACGTTTGACACGGAAATCCGGCCAATAAGACTTCATATTCAAGTTCATCAACACGATCCTTGAACTCTGCAGATGTTAGATCATTCAGAGGGTTTTCTCCATACAGATGCTCATATGTTATACAGGCATATCTATCTATTTCTGCAGACAAGACATTTTCAAAGTGACCTGTCATTTCAAATCCTTTTCTTATACCACCTATGCCTGCACATAGGTCTATTGTCCTCAATGGCATTACTACTCTCTCTCCTTACAGGCTCTTTCTATAATATCCGCACAAAGCGTTACATTCTTTTTTATTTCGTTGCCCCAAAAGCGGAGAACGATCCATCCTTCGGATTCAAGTTTTGCTGTCACTTCTTTGTCACGTTGCATATTGCGTTCAATTTTTGGTATCCAAAACTCTTGATGAGATTTGAAGTCCCTTTTGCGTTCTTCCCAGTTATATCCGTGCCAAAATTCACTATCGCAGAAAACAGCTACCTTTTTCCCTATGAATACAATATCGGGCTTACCGAATATTTTGGTTGAATTCTTTCTGTAGCGGATGCTGCGACTCCAAAGTTCTTTTCGCAACAACAATTCAATCTGTGAATCCTTGTTTTTAACGGCTTGCATATTTTTGCGCCTTTGTTCAGGTATATGTCTATCCATTATATCCCTGCTTAAGTATAATACTTTTAATGTCCCATAAAACGGACCATATTGCCGTTTTATTTTTCTTGGTCATTGGGCGTATATTGCATTATATCGCCATAGTCAGTATTTAAGGTTTCACAGATTTTATCCAGCACCGTCATAGCCACCGGTTCATCTCTTCTCAGTTTAGTCATTGTATTAGGCGCTAATCCAGCCGCTTTTCTTAAATCGGCTTTACTCATTTTTTTATCCACAAGCAATTTCCAGAGTCTGTTATATGATACCGCCATATTGAAACCTCCCGGTTCGAGTTATAAATCGAGTATATTATATCACATCATATCATTTTTTGCAAGAATCTGTCGCAAGATTGTGCGAAAGAATAACGAGAAAAATGATACACAATTCACTTGACTTTTCTTCTCTTTAGAGCGATATATGGTACACCAAAAATCAAGGAGGAAGGTTATGTTTAACATTAGTAAAGAAACTTTGGAACTCTTAAGAAAGGAGTATCCTGCCGGGGCAAGAGTTGAGCTTGTCCATATGAATGACCCGTATAACACAAAACTGTTTCCAGGTGCGAGAGGGACGGTTGTTTCGGTGGATGATATCGGAACC
>JAAYYM010000688.1 GCA_012515365.1 Clostridia bacterium | reverse complement strand
TGGATTATGCGCTAGTAAAATATGATAGCCTGCAGAATCTTTTTTTCCAAAAATGCGTTCCAAATATCCATCAGGTATATGCTTTGTAATCACTCGCCGATAATACTCATGTTCCAGCGTAAGTCCATAGATATAAATACCAGCTTCCTTTACATATGCACATTCATTATCCATAATATGGACGCCGAATTTTGCAAGTTTTTCACTAAGTTCCTGATATTTTCCCGGAAAACGTTCTTCACATCGTCGGAATTTTTCTTCATGATTTCCCATTCCATAGTAAATGGGATAATGCTCTGCCAGACGTCCGATAAACTCAATCGTAGAGCTGTAATCATACGTAAGCTCCATCGACGAAGTCACCATATCTCCTGCAAACACAATGATATCCGGTGAAATTTCATCGATTGCCTGAATCAGTGGCTCATTGCAATCACCAAATACCTTGTCATGAAGATCTGAAAGCATAACGATCTTAACTTGATCTTGATTTATTTTTTCTGTTGCATATTGATAAAATGTCACACAAAACTCTTTGCTTTCTCTGTATATCCATATGCAAAGAATCACAATCAGTATGAGTAAGATCAATGCAGCTATATATATCAGTTTCATAAAGCTCCTATATCTAAATATGTATCATTATGTCGTGTGCAATACAACATATTGTATTATATCATATTTGTTTTATTTGTAAAAGTATTTTTGTAACGCCCTTATGAAACAATCGAAATAATTTGCCTTTTCAACACTCTCCGCATATACAATCGGAATTCTTCCGATCTCCTTATTTCCCAACATATACACAGCCTCTCCTGCCACATCTCCCTTTTCTGCAGGTGCTTTTATAGAATCCTGAATTCTGATTTCTTTTTTGATCGTTGAAATGTCCTCTCCTTTATATGCAAGATAGCGGAATCCACCCATATACTGAACAGCGATCCAGTCTTTCATTCCACCCGTTACTCTCTGGTCATCAATTGGATCTTTCCCCGGATCATGATATAACTGACTGTTTCCAAATCCATAGTTTAATAATGCCACTGCCTCTTTAAATCTAATCTTATGATCCGGCGCTGCCATAATAACCGCAATCATTTCCATTCCATTATTTTTTGCCGTGGCGGACACACAGTATTTAGCCATACTGGTAGATCCGGTTTTAAGTCCGGTCGTATAAGGATACTGCCTGACTAGTTTATTAGTATTGGTAAGTCCAAACTCTGAATCACCACGTTTTGTATGATGGATGATATTTTCCATCCAAATCATAGAATATTCTTCTATCTGCGGATATTTTGTGATCAGTTCACGAGACATCAATGCAACATCATACGCAGATGACATATGTCCCTCTACATCCAGTCCGGTACAGTTTTTAAAGGTTGTATTTTTCATTCCTAATTCCTGTGCTCTTGTGTTCATCATAGAAATAAAGACATCTTCACTCTGTGCGATATGCTCTGCCATAGCCACGCATGCATCATTTGCACTGGCTACTGCTATGCATTTAATCATAGTTTTAACATCCTGTACTTCATAAGGTTCTAAAAAAACTTGTGAACCTCCCATCGATGCTGCATATTCCGAAACTGAAACTTGATCAGTCAGATTAATCTTTCCGCTTTCAAGTGCATCAAAAATCAATAGCAGCGTCATGATTTTTGTGATGCTTGCAGGATAGAGCGGCGTATCCGATGCTTTTTCGTAAATAACCGTTCCGGTACTTGCCTCCATCAGTACAGCTGCTTCTGATTCAAGAGGCATGAGCTCGTCACAATAACAGAGCCTGCTTTCATTTGTGAACAGAACTATAAAAGTAAGAAAAAATAAGAGGATCTTTTTTACTACATGATGTCTGCTAAACTTCATAATTGATTGATTCATAGACTACCATTGATTTTCTTAACCTTATTCTAATATATCCTGCCCGATAAATGATTATTACAAAAAACGTGTTATTCTCTGATTCATTCAAAGAATAACACGTTAATATTTACTCATTAATCTGATGCTCTCCTACTACCTGATTCTTTCCATCTTTTTTTCCTTTGTATAGAAGCTGATCTGCTCTCGCGATTACCTTTTCCAAATCATATTCTCCATGATTGGTGCATACGCCAAATGTAATGGTTACTGTCGCCCTGCCTTTAAGCTCAGCAATCTGATTCACTTCAATAGAGCGCCGTATGAGATCGATACGTTCATATGCCAGCCTCTTAGGCATATTTGGCATCACAATAACGATTTCCTCTCCGCCCCAGCGACATACAATATCATTATCTCGCATTTTCTTACGTATCTGCTCTGATATATTCACTAAGATTGCGTCGCCGACATCATGTCCAAAATTATCATTGATCTGCTTAAAATCATCAATATCTCCGATTGCTACACAATATGTAAAATCCTCTTTTGCCATACTTTTGATATATTCAAACTGCGTATATAAACTTCTTCGATTGACAAGTCCCGTCAGATAATCTTCCTTCGCCAATTCTTCGAGTTCCTGATTATTCTGTGAAAGTAATGCTCGGATCAAAAGATTCTGGCTGTTAATCGTCCTCGCCATAATATATTGTCCGATAAACACAATTAAAATATGCGCAATGCTGATTTCATTTACAACCGTTTCTGACAGCACTCCCGTGTAAAGAGGTTCATTCATCATACAGTGAAGCATAAGCATGACATATATGATAATTTCCACCAAACCATATACATAAATACACTTGATACTGCTGAGAACCCTGATATAGATTGCCGATATCAGTAAAATCAGCATATATTGAAAACCATAATCCATACCAAGACAGATTACAGAAGCTACCGTAAATATAACTACTTCTATGTGGATCAGCATATACAAAATATTGGGAGCTCTGTGAAAATGATTCAGACTTAGAAAAGTATACAGAATTACACTAAAACAGCTTAAAATTGCCAACGGATAAATATGAAACCAAAAAAACACTACTAAATAAAAGGTATGAATTGCCAGACAGGCAAGTGTTGTATATCGAAACATACGGTCAATCGTTTCACTTACCGCTTTTTTTGTTTTAGAATCTATCTTCTCATCTGCATGATCTATGTTGGTTTTCTTTTGTTCCTTTTTCGTATCTTTTATCTTATTCGTTATCATGTCCCGCCACCATACAAATAATATTACTATAATTTGGAATAACCCAATAGTTAAAAAGTCCTCGGTCAAAACCAAGGACTCTTTTTATTAATTATATTTTCTCTTTCTTGCTGCTTCAGATTTCTTTTTACGTTTTACGCTTGGCTTTTCGTAATGCTCTCTTTTGCGGATTTCCTGCTGGATACCTGCCTTAGCACAGTTTCTTTTAAAACGACGTAAAGCGCTATCTAAAGTCTCGTTCTCTTTTACGATTACATTTGACATAGTCTCACACCTAACCTCCCCTCAAGTCCTATATTGTGCACCATACGACTGTTCGGGTATTCTTTACCGCACAAATAGATATACGGCGATTGCACTATAAAGATTATAGCACATATTTCAAATTCGTCAACCACTTTATTCTAATTATTATACATAATTATTCTACAATAATGAGTTTTTTGTTAAATTATCTTGATAATCAGTTAATTGATCTGACTACTGAGAATATTCTCTACAGAAGCTATTGCATCATCGATTCCGGCTGGATTTTTGCCACCGGCCTGCGCCATATTCGGGCGTCCTCCGCCACCGCCACCTACAAGTGCAGCGATTCCTTTGATTAAATTACCTGCATGAGCCCCCATCTTCATAGCACCCTCGGTTGCCATTGCGATCATATTCACTTTACCATCAAGGGCAGAAATAATGACAATCACACCTTCGCCTAACTTATCCTTAAGCTGATCTCCTAAATCTCTAAGTCCATTCATGTCAACACCTTCTACTTTAACAGCAAGAAGCTTGACACCTTTTACTT
>JAAYYM010000687.1 GCA_012515365.1 Clostridia bacterium | reverse complement strand
GCAGATCTTGCGAGAATCAATGCCGGAATATCGGATCCTTTGAAGAAGGCACCGACGGTAGTGTATAAGACGGTGAAGGTTGAGGAGGAGGTGAAGGACGATTCAGTTGGTAATGAGGGGAATGGTCATTCGCTGGATATGTATGATTATTTGTGCAGAACAAATTCAACGGATTTGATGAATAGAAGAGATTCAATGATGAATTACTTCTCCAAAATTCCGGAACCCATGAGATCAGAATGTGTTGATACATTTATGTCGGGGGATAGGAGAATTTGCGACTTGTTTTCGAATTACATGTTGTATGATGAAAGAATCCCAATAGCAGGCGTAAATACGTCGGGATCCTATTTGGCTGATGATGGTATATGGTATAACATCGAAGATAATCACATCGTCTTTAAGTGGTCAACTATCGCACATGAAATGACACATGCAATTGATAAAGCAAATGGTTGGATATCCTATAATTGGGGAGATTTGATTATTCAAGATATAAGGGAGAGTATTTCGGCTCAGACGACAAGGGAGTATATCAATCAAATGCTTCAAGCGGGTATATCATATCAGCAAATTGAGTATTCTGTAAAAAACAATACAATAGAAGGTGCAGTAAATTTGATTTTGGATCGAACAAAAAGTGCTGATGAAAAGCTATCCGTTGCTAAGAAGACGTTCCCTAGTGAACAATATTTGACCGTTCTCGAAGTACAAAAATACTATAATCAGGAGTTCAGTTCTAGCCATCTGGAAAATTCACTCGCTGGAGATTTGTATTATGGTGTTACAAAGGGTTTTATAACAACAGCACTCGGGCATGACCTCTATGATTATTGGTATACATCAAAAGAGAACCTGTCGGAACTTAATATGGAGAATCTTTGTGCGGAGTATTTTGCAAATGTTTTACCCGCAATCTATATTGGGGACGAGGAAAACAAACAAGCAGCATACAAATATTTTCCTCGTGCTACTGAAGAAATGTTATCCGTAATAGATAATTTGGATAAGACATTTCGATAAGCGCCAGTGTTAATTATATTTAGAAGAGTATTTTTATAGAAGATAAGAAGCGAGGTAAAGGAATGCGACGAATAGAAAGAGTTCGAGAATTCATTTTTGTCACCAGTGTTATATCAATACTATTGTTTGGGGGCTGTTCAAATAATGGAACTGATACTAAAGCGCATCAAGATTCAAACTCAAAGATTTACTACGCTCCGGCGGCGATACAGAGGGATGAGGCATTCATAATGGAAGATGCGTGGGGCTTTATTGACCAGACGGGCGAATTTGTTATTGAACCGAATTTTTCATGGGTCTCCCCCTTCGGTGAAAATGGATTGGCAGCGGTGGGCGAAAAACATACTAGATTGAAAGGATATATTAATCTAAAGGGAGAAGTTGTCATTGCACCTCAGTTTTTCAGCGCCGAAAAATTTAACGAAAATGGTTTGGCGGTGGTGTGCGATAGTGATTCGCGATTGTGTGGATATATTAACGAGCAGGGTGAATACGTAATTGAACCGCAGTTTGTCTGGACATCCGGTTTTTTCAAGCAAGGTGTTGCGATTGTGAAAGTGCCTTATACGAATCTTTATGGTGTCATAAATGATAAAGGTGAGTATGTTATACAGCCGATATATGCATATATTGGTGCTTTTGCGTCAAATGGGCTTGCGAATTTTTATGATTCTCAGACTGGCTTGGATGGGTATTTCAACGAAGTCGGAGAAGTTGTCATAGAACCAAGTTTTACTGCTTCTGGAACTTTTTCAGATTCTGGCCTTGCGATTGTTCGAAATGATCAGAACCTGTTCGGATATATTGATGCTACTGGAGAATACATCATCAAACCAGAGTATTATCACGCTGGTGATTTTGACGATAAGGGATATGCTCCGGTGCAGTCCGTATCCGGAACGAAGTGGGGCTTTATAGACACGAGTGGAGAATTTGTTATCGAGCCACAGTTTGCAGAAGTATTTGCATTTATGGACATTGATCTGGCTGTAATTAAAGATCCCAATAATGGCAGGTATGGTTTTATCGACAGAGAGGGAACCATCAAAATCGAAGCTCAATTTCTTGCAGTCGACGAGCTTTCTCCGAACGGATTGATTTGCGTTCAAGATCCTCAAAGCAAGAAATGGGGATATATCGACGAAACAGGTGAGTATGTATTACAACCGTTTATACTAAAGAACGATGCAAATGAAATATGGACGTTTAGTGAGAACGGACTTTTGTGCATTTCAGACCCTATTACCGTAGTAGATGGTGAGACTCAATATGGAGCAATTGATATAACCGGCCAATTTGTAATTGCTCCTCAATATCAATCCCTTGGTCGATTTGAAGAAGTTAATGTAGAATTTGGTAAATGATAAAGGTTTTGATGGATAACCCACATTACCATGAACATGGGAGAAAAAAATGAATCGGAAAATTACATATATTTTCTTAGCTCTTATCACAGCTTTTCTGTGCTCCAGTTGCTCGGGGCAGGCAATAATTACAGATCAATATTACGCGGACCTTGTCAAAATTCAGGACATGACCGTTGAAACGGTTGACTATGATGATCCGGATAGCTTAACTAAATATTTGTATTCTCT
>JAAYYM010000686.1 GCA_012515365.1 Clostridia bacterium | reverse complement strand
GCAGATGAAAATTCTATGGAGCAGTTGGAAATGGCAACAGCGCTTGCTACACGCGCAGGACAGAATAGCCAGGTAGCACCGAATTTTCAGGTAGTGAATGGACTCGATGAATTAACTGAGGATATGCAGCATCAGGATATCTTTATGATTGCTTCTAATGATCAGTTTAGCGCACCTGAAAAAATACTGGAACAACTTTCGATTGTGCCAAAGGGTGGAAATACATATGAAATCAATAAAGAATTTATGATTTCAGCAGAAACACTGGTAGACAAAATTGTATTTCAGGTCATTCGTTCTCCATGGAATTTTGATAAGAAAATATATGTGATGACCTATGATCCGGCAGTTGAAAAGCTGGTACTTCCGATTATCAGCGACAAGAAAGTTTTTTCACAGCTCAACGGTCAGATTGCATTAATCAATACTGATCAGAAGGTATCTACTTATTCCTTTGCAGAAGAAGAAAAAGAAGAACGGGTACCGGTTACCTGGGAGCGTATTAAATATCTGGTTGAAAAGAATACCGGATTCTCAATTTGGATTGTATTTGGTGCATTTATATTGATTATTATCGCTATCATTGTTATGATAAGAGTAATCAGTAATAAGATGCGATTTAGGAAAGCAGCAGCTAATATGGTGAAGCTCAATGAGCAGGAGGCTGAAGAAATGAAGAAGGCCAAAGAGCTTGAGGAGCAGAATGCAGAAATAGAGGATGTTGCAAATGATTATGACAACGAGATAGCATATAAGTATGATGATTATGGTGACAGCTATCCGGATGATGAAGAATAAGTCATATTAAGAAAAGTCGGTATCTAAAAAGATACCGACTTTATTACTATATAAGCTAAGGAGAGAAGATATGAATAAACCAGTATTAGTAATTATGGCAGCAGGTATGGGCAGCA
Source organism: Clostridia bacterium (assembly GCA_012515365.1). The sequence continues at coordinate 3,612 of JAAYYM010000686.1, read as the reverse complement.
GATATGGTGGACTTAAACAGATTGACCCTGTGGATGAGGAAGGTCATAAAATCATAGATTTTTCAATTTATGATGCATATAGAGCAGGATTTGAGAAAGCAGTTTTTATCATTAAAAAAGAAAATAGGGAAGAGTTTGAAACCTGTATCGGAAATGCCGTAAGCAGCAAACTGAAGGTCGAATATGTCTATCAGGAACTGACAGATATTCCAGATGGATTTACTGTTCCTAAAGACAGAATCAAACCATGGGGAACTGCACATGCCATTCTGAGTGCTCGTAAATGTATAGATGGACCTTTTGCAGTTATCAATGCAGATGATTATTATGGACCACAGGCATTCAAAGAAATCTATCAGTATCTGTCATTGGAGCAGTCTGCGCAGAATCAAGAACATTATGCAATGGTTGGATACAAATTAGGAAATACGCTGACTGATAACGGATATGTTTCCAGAGGTGTATGTAGCCTTGATGGTTTAGATTTTCTGACTGATATCGTAGAAAGGACACACATTGTTAAAACAGAACAAGGTGCTGCATATACAGAAGACGATATTACCTATGTTCCTATTTCAAAAGACAGTATAGTATCAATGAACTTATGGGGCTTTACGGATAGCTTTATCAAATATTTAAACAAAGCCTTTGAGACATTTATGGAAGAAGAAGTCCCTAAAAATCCATTAAAAGCAGAATGCTATCTTCCTTTTGTAGTGGATGGTCTGTTAAAAGAAGGAAAAGCAGATGTCAAAGTATTAAAATCAAATGATAAATGGTTTGGCGTTACCTATAAGGAGGATAAGCCATTTGTCATGGAAGCCATTCGATTATTAAAAGAGGCAGGAGTATATCCAGCTGTACTTTGGAAATAAAAATGTATAGTTATAAGGAGAAGCGATAGAAATGCTTAAGGAATACAAGCTGTCTCAAAATAAAGTAATCGTACTGATCAGTAGTGTGATTGTATTGATTTTGATTTATTTTGGAATGTCTTATTATTATAGGACTCATTTTTCCTACAATACAACAATTAATGGAGTGTATTGTGGTAATAAAACTGTTGCACAGGCTAATAACCTCTTAAAGGAACAGGCGGGATCTTATGAATTATTGATTCATGGACGCAAGGGAATAGAGGTTTCTATCGATGCAAAGACAATTAATCTTGAGACTGATTTTACAGATGAACTGAAACAATTACAAAGGGAACAGAATAAAATCACATGGTTGTTCCGACAAAATAATAAATATTTTTTTGAGGCGACCGCCAAGGCAGACTATCAAAAGGAAGTTTTGATAGATACACTGAAACAATCAGATTTTTTTCTAGAGAAAAATATCATTGAACCCAAAGATGCATATCGTGACGGTTTTGACCCGGAAACGAAAACATATCACATTGTACCAGAGGTAGAGGGTACTACAATTGATTTTGAGAAAATGTTAGGTGAGGTGGAGATTGCAATTTCAAATCAACAGGATGTACTCGATCTGGATAAAACATCCTGCTATATAGAGCCAGCCGTCAAACGTGATGATCCTGATTTAAATGCCAAAGTTGATTTACGAGAAGTCATGTTGAAAGCAAAAATCACCTATGAATTTGGTGATCAGACAGAGGTAGTGGATTCTGAGAAGATCAGTCAATGGATCAAGGAGGATGAAACAGGTATCAGTCTGGATCGGGATCTTGTAAGAGAATATGTTGGTTCACTTGCATCAAAGTATGATACATATGGAAGAAAACGAACAATTGTGACGGTTTCCGGTGAAAGTAAGACTTTACCAAGTGGAGGCTTTGGCTGGTGGATGGATAAAGCTTCTGAAACAGATGAACTGATGGCAGATATTATGAATGGTGATCAGAAAACCAGAACTCCGGTATATTTCTGCAAAGGAGCCACGTATGGAAGTGATGATATTGGCAAAACATATGCAGAAATTGATTTTAATGCACAGCATATGTATCTTCTTAACAATGGCATCATTGTGTTTGAAAGTGATTTTGTATCCGGTAATGTATCAAAGGGTTTTGGCACGCCGGAAGGCGTTTTTGGAATCACTTATAAAGAAAGAAATGCGACATTGGTCGGAGAAAACTATGAATCAAAGGTCAGCTACTGGATGCCTTTTAACGGCAATATAGGCTTTCATGATGCAAGCTGGAGAAATGAATTTGGAGGAAGCATCTATCTATTTAGTGGATCTCATGGATGTATCAATTTGCCAAAGGATAAGGCAGAACAGTTATATGATCTTGTTTATGAAAATATGCCTGTTGTTGCGTACTATTAATCAGTATTTGCCTGATCTTAGCGAAAGATAGATTCATAATCATAATGCGTGGCGTATTCATACATGGCGATTAAAGTGTCATAGCAAGTATCTTTTGTTAATTCATGTGTTCCGTTTTTCATTGCTTCATACATGTAATAGTTAATGTCCTGTGAAAAATGAGAATAGTCGCGGTAGTTATTCAAATCAGTAATAATGTCTGTGTCATTCTGAAAATAGAAGACGCGGACATTTTTGTATTCCAAAAGCTTTTGATAAACGTAAATAAGAGCAGTTGTCTCTGCTGCTGTGTTTCCATGTCGATAGCTGTCATCCCAAAATAAAATGCTGTAAGGTGATGAATAAAAATAGAATGTGACATCCGGATTATGTTCAATATAGGGAATGATAGATTCCAAAAAAACATCTGAATTTTCTAGAAATGTATTATAATTTTTTTCCGGTTCAATTGTTTCTGTGCGCTGTGTGCGGTAAATACCAAGTGCCTGATTTTTCGAAAATTCATAGTTGTTTGCCCAGACATAAGCATTATCTGCATTAAAATGCTCTCTGTAATTAGTAAAGATATATCGTGGCAGATAGTGAAAGAGAACATCTTTATTAAATAAATAATACAGATCATCGGTTAGCTTGTCGTTAGACAGGTAATCAGGTATGGTCGCAGGATATTCAGAAGGAGTATTAGTGAGCAGGTAGGTATCCATGCTGAAAATAATGTTTTTTACTTCTTTATGTTTTTCCACCTCTTTTAATAAAAGATCATAGTCACTAAAATGAGCGCCCTGCAGGCATAATTTCACACAATCTGTACCAAAGTGCTGATCTTCAAACCAGGATTCTTTAAAGTTTTCACTCATGGAAGAACCGATCAATGCAGTATCATAGCGCATATTTTTTGCAACGCCAATCAGAGCAGATCGTTCATCTGTTTCTACAGCAGCCCATCTACCAATGGGAGCATGATAATGGATGAAGGGATCTACTATGATCACAAGAGCTGCGATCAATAGCAAAGCAATCAGAATTATTCGTATGGTGTTTATAAAGAATTTTTTCATATCTGTTTCCTCATTTTAGTTTCGCCATTATCTATTTACTATTATTAGAAATTCACGTACATGAAGGAGGCAACCTCAGAAATCGAAAGCATGGACCAGATTAATAAGACAACGATCAGAATCAAAGTTCTCTTATTTGGGATTAGTGAGGCAACACGTTCTGTTGTATTTTTCGGTATCAGTGCAATAAAAAGTGCTATGGCCAAAAAGAGCAGCACCATAATAGAACCGCTTGTATAAACAACCGTCGGATGAT
>JAAYYM010000685.1 GCA_012515365.1 Clostridia bacterium | reverse complement strand
CAAGAATGAGCCCTATCAGAAGAGCGGATAAAGCATTTATAATCATAATAACCCCTTGATTGAGTCCAAATTGGTATAAGGCTCTATCTTCTGAGGGTACCACACCTATACTGATCAGTGATTCGATAATTTTATCGGATGCATTGATTTTCATTAGAACTTGCGCAGCTTTTCAGCACCTTCCGGCAGCTTTGGCTGATGCATAACGAACATACATCCCATTGTTACATTAGCAGCGGTAACCATCAGTGCCAGACTTGCAATAACTCCACCTAATCTTACCATGATGTTCTTCATATCAATTTCCTCCTATCAACAAAAATAATCCAACATTTTTACTATAGCAAAAATGTTGCTATGTGCTGAAGATTGTCGAAATCAGTACATTATTTTGTAGCAACCCAAGAAAACTTTTTGATAACCGAATAAAGGTACTAACTAATCTACATACATTAAAACCGTGACGGAGAAAACATTTCCACTGTGATCTACACTCATTGTCCCATTGTACCTGGGCACAATTTTATCAACGTTCTTCAAACCGATTCCATGATTGCTCTTATCTTCTTTTACTGTAATATATCTTCCATTTTCTTCTTTTACTTCACCCGTATATGGGTTGTCAATTTGTAAAAGGACCCGGCCTTTATCGTATTTGATTTTTACGTTAATATATGGGTTTTCTTCTACTTTCGTTGCGGCTTCTATGGCATTATCAAGCAGATTGCCCAGTACTATGGTCATATCGATTGGCGGAATCTCCAGGTTTTCTGGGATATTCAGATCCAGCGTTGTATTGATCCCTCTCCGTTCTGCCTCCTGGAACTTAAAATTGACGATGCTGTCAATGATCATGTTTCCGGAAGAGGCATAATTCTGGTCTGCCCCAAAATCCTTCATGATCTGGGAAATGTACTGCAGCGTCCTCTCTTTATCACTATTTTGAACCAGAGAGCTTATAGAAAACATATGATTTTTTAGGTCATGACGAATGGCCTTTGTGTTTTCCAAAGAAGCCCTCATGGTTTCAAGCTGCCTGTCATAATATTTATTCTGTTCCAGGAGAAGACGGCTTTCCATTCTTTCGGACAAAGCCGCCGTTATCGCATCATACAGGTTAAACGTTGCAAAGTTGATTAGTAACATTAATAAAACACCTACTATAACATAATTAGCGGACAGCCCTTCTGCCAGGAAAAGCAATAAGATTATGTACAGCGATGTGGCGGGAATTAGTATAATATTAAACCAATTAGAGCTGGGTACAATCTCTCCTCGCTTAATATTCTTATAATTGTTTAATATAAGTACTACAACAAATGAGAGAATTTTGCAGACTATCAGTCCATATATAGATGTGTAATTATTTGTGGAAAATATAGGAAAATTAAAATAGCCTGACATTAGAGCAACTATCATTTCTACACACAGTAGAATTAAGTATATTAATAAAGCAGATAGCACTCGTTTTTTTATTGTGGACTCATAATTAAAAGTGAGGCCAATGAAAGCAAGGAGATTGCTGATCATAAGAACAATTGGAATATTAATAACGATATAGATCACTGCAATAAATATATAATACCCTATGTACGTGAGCAATTCTATTTTTGCTTGAGATCTTCTTGTCTCAAAGAACACTTTCATAAATTTATATATTATGTATGCCCCAAAAATATCGGTAATAATGAATACCCACTCATACAAACTGAGATGCATCATTTCACACCTTCTCTTTCATATTGAATTTGTAATGCTCGTGCTGCTTTTCTTCT
>JAAYYM010000684.1 GCA_012515365.1 Clostridia bacterium | reverse complement strand
TTTTCGTCGCAACCTTGGTTTATTTGTTACTACGAAAAAGGATATTCGCGAGTAATAATGCCGACATTCCATCCAATAAAAACATGAACTCATATTTAAGTATCGCATTTTGCTTGATATATATCTCCTCCGTCATCATATTACACTTAAATCTCTATTTTAGACCCACCTCCTATTTTTTACTTATATCTTTTATGGCAGGAATAATTGCTATCGAGATTTTATTTTATAACCGAGGTCGGAGCATTATTCCAATTTTTGCGAAAATATTTGCGCTATCTCTTAATATAAGAGCAGGAATATGGTACAATTTCCCTACATTTAGTGGATCCGATGTATATTGGCATGCGGCTATATGTGATCTAATAGCAAGAAATGGATATATTCCATCCTTTGAACTATCAAGAATATACTACTATGCACCATTATCTCATATATATATATCAATGATACAAATTCTATGTAATGAAAATACAAAAGATTCAATCTTTATTTTAGCACTAATTATATCTATTCTTATAATATTTGTTTACTTGATTGGGAGAGATATATCTTGCCCAAGAGTGGGGCTTCTTGCTGCATTGATATTATGTTTAATCAATAGCGTTATTCAATATGCATTTGTAAATTATACGCCATCTGTTCTAGTTTTTTGTTATTTTCTTGTAATCATTTATTTGCTATTTAAAATTGTCGAATTTGAACAATTCAGTATTCAAAATATCTTATTGCTTATAGTTTTATCAATAGCGATCATACTTACTCATCCAATGTCTTCTTTTGTGATCTTAATATCACTCTTCTCGATGTATATTGTGCAGTTAATATGGGTGTTTGGAGAATATAGTAATAAGATCAGATTTCTTTCTAATTACTTATTGTTATTTATTATTATGTTAATTTCTCATTGGTTTTATTCATTTATTACTAATAATTGTTCTTTTTTCGAGTTTGTATTTAGGCCACTTATTACTGACTTTTTCGGGGCCAAACAATATGATTATATGGAAATACTCAGAGGTGTAACATCCGGGGATTCCTTTTTAACTACGATAATTTCTAGTTTACCATATACAGTCCCAGTTTTCTTTGCAATTGGAGGTGTGCTGCTGTGGTTTGCCTCTAGGGACCGAAAAAAATTACAGATGATTGCACCGATTGTCATACTATATGCGATCGTATTTGGTACACCAATGATTGGCATGAGGAATCTAGTAACTGACCGGTGGCTACCTTTCTTATCTGTATTCCTTTGTGTAGTTATCGCGGCGTATATTCTAGGCATAGCCGATATACCCCACTCAAGAATCTCGAAAGTATTTGCTATATCAATTATTGTGACATCTTTCTGCTTTGTAATGATTATCACTCCTGCCATCAACAAGGATAACCCCATTATCGATAATTATGCGACCGTTCGGGATCAATTTACAGATGCGGAAGTAGCTGGCATGGATGCCCTCACTAGCATAGCAGCAGGACCCATAAAATCAGATTTGGCCTACTTTTTATTAGAGAGATCAAAACTTTATACAAACCAAACATATATCGGTATGAGTTTAGATTATGTCTCTAGTATCGAGTTTTCTGATAAATCAAACACATTAATTGCCATTAGAAAATGTGGGATGATAGAGCCACTTGCATTTGACACAGGCAAATTAGGAATATTAGAAAGACAGTATCTTCCTGATCATTTCCTAGACAGATTTAATCGTCCTCAGTACGATTTAATATATAGTAATGAAGCAGTATTAGAATATTTAGCCAAATAACGGCATAATGTGCAGTCCCGAAACTCCTGACTTTGTATACCCTCACAGTTGCATGGGAAAGAAGAACAAAACTTTAAAGGCTCCTCGCTGTTTGCTATGGGTGAACTTGAATCGGAAATTCTCTGTATCTTTTCGCCTCTGTGGTGAACCGCTATGCTCTGACCCAACCACAGAGACACAGA
>JAAYYM010000683.1 GCA_012515365.1 Clostridia bacterium | reverse complement strand
TATACACCAATCTTACTGCATGCCCTTCTGCTGTTTCCTGCTGTAATAATGGCATGTGGTTTTGATAATAACTCTGTGGAAACTTATCTAATCCGGAAATTAACGGTGCTTTTCCGTCTTCCTTATTTTGATTACTAAAAAATTCCGGATTGGTTCCTCTTATTTCTAAAAAGTATTTTCCCAAATCCAAATATTCTTTTTTACCGGTCACGCGATATAATTTTGCCAGTCCGATTTCAATTTCTTCATGTCCGTCATATCCGTGAATCTTTTCTTCTCCAAAATTTCTTGCAATATAATCTGCCAATTTACAAGCAGTTTCCAATACTGTCTTATTTCCAACCGCTTCATAATAAGCCACTGCTGCTTCCATAAAGTGTCCGGCACAATACAATTCATGGCTCTCGTTTAGGCGTTTCAGCTTTCTTTCCGGTTCTTCTATTGTAAAATACGTCCCTAAATATCCATCCTCTTCTTGTGCAGCAGCAATCAGATCCACAACACTATCTGCCAAACTTTTCAGTTCTTCATCCATACATTCATTTAAAGAATATGCTACTGCTTCCAACCATTTATATACATCACTGTCCTGAAAAACCCAGCCATAGTGATGCCCTTCTTTTAGACCTGCAGCAATTCTGAAATTTTCTATTGCATGACTTTTCTCATTAGGAATGGAGTCATCATTTCTTTCTCGCTCAATACAAATATCAATTTCATCATTTAGAACTTTCCATTGATATGGAATCATTTCTTTACGAACAAGTTCCCTGTATTTACTCCAAAATTCATCCCGAATTCTTATCTTTTTTTTCATTCTATGTAATCCTTTCAAATGCGTAACGCCAGCAACTTTGCTGGCGTTACATCTTCTTAGATTTTCATATATCTATATACTATTCCGATATGATTTACTTCCACATTTTACTTTCCTAAAATACCATCAATTGTGGTCTGTGCTTTTGCAGCTGCATCTTCCGGTGTTGCTGCTCCTGTCATTACTTCATTGAATGCTAAGGAAATTGCATCTGAAATTTCCGGCCATTCCGGTAATGGTCCTCTTGCATTTGCATAGTTCATTTCTTCTACGAATGCTTCGTATACTGCATCTCCTGTAAACTGGCCTTCGGCTATTGTTGAATTGGATGAAATATATCCCATTGCATCCATCATATACTTACATGTTTCATCACTTGTAGCATACTCTAAGAACTTAATTGCTCCTTCTTCATTTCCGCCTGCGATTACCGCATAGTTTTCTCCTCCGAGACCTGATGCCTGCTGTGCATCCATTGGGATTGGTGCTACATTCCAATTTAAATCAGGTACTTCATTTCTCATTGTTGGTACCTGCCATGTACCGTTAATCATCATTGCAAGGTTTCCTGCGATAAACTGATGCATCGTATCTCCCTGTGTCCAGTTGATGGCTTCTTTTGTCATTGCTCCTGCATCTACAAGGTTTTTCACTGCTGTTAACGCTTTAATTCCGCCTTCGGAATTGATTTCATAGGATGTTGCTCCTGTTGACCATACCCATGGTAAGAAGTTGAATGTTCCTTCTTCGTTCTGTAAGGAACAGTGTGCAAATCCTGATACTGTATCTGTTGTACATGCTTCTGCAACTTTCTGTAATTCTTCCCATGTTGTTGGTACTTCACAGCCTGCTGCTTTTAACATATCTTCGTTATAGTATAATAATAAACAGTTACTTCCGAATGGTACTCCGTAAAGCTTGCCATCTAATGTACAGGAATTAACCGGTCCATCATAGTATGTACTTACATCAAAACGGCCTGTTAAATCTGCAAAGATTCCCATTGCTGCATAAGATGCATGGTCAGGATTGTCTAAGATTACAAGATCCGGTAATTCATCTGCTGATGCTCCGATAGAAAGCTGTTTCTTAAAATCTGCAAATGGTACATATTTTGCTTCTACAGTTACATCTCCCTGTGAAGAGTTGAATTCCTGAATGATATGATCAAGTGCTTTCTGATGTCCTTCTGTTTCCCAATAATACCAAATAGTTACATTTCCTGCAGTTGCTGCTGCCTCTGCCGGTGCTGCTTCTTCTGTCGCTGCTTCTGTTGCAGCCGCTTCTGTTGCAGGTGCTGCTGTTTCTTCTTTTGCCCCACATCCAACAAGCATTGTTCCCAATAAACATGCTGTCATTAATAATGCCACTAACCTTTTCATGTTATACCCTCCTAATTACTAATTTTTCTGTGTTAGTGATTTCATTATATAGTTTCTCCTCAATCTTAAAACTCGACATATCTTTAAAATAGGGGGGATTTCTAAACTCTATTTGTAATTTTTTCTATAATCTGTTGGTAATTGACCGGTTATCTCCTTAAAAACCTTACTAAAATACTTTGGATCATTATAGCCTACTCTCTCAGAAATCTCATATAGCTTATAGCTACTTCCACATAACAATTCCTTTGCTTTATTGATTCTGAAATTCTTCATATAAGTGCTAAATGTTATCCCCATTTCTTTATGGAATAATGTTCCAATATATTCCGGTGTCATATTAAGCCTTATACTTATTTCTTCTAAGGTGATACCTGTCTGATAAAACTCATGAATAATACTTATCACTTTTTTAACCGTTAAATGAACAGCATCTTCCTTTTTCTGCTCTGAAACCATTAAAGATATAAGAAAATCAGATGCGTTCCATAAGTCTTCTTTGGTCTGGGCATTCATTATCCCCTCAAGCAATTTTTGTGAATTCAAATTTTGTATTTCCAGGCAACCAACCTCTTTAGCAATATTAATCATAACCCACAAAAATCGCACATAACATTCCTTTATTTCTCTCGGAATATATATCTGTCCGTCTAAAAAGCTATTTTGAAACTCCTTCATAATTTTAAACACCTTGTTCCAATCATATGCACAAATAGCTGTTTTGATTTTTGCCTCCAATTCTATAGGATAAACACAAGATGCTGTTTGTATCTGCGTTATTTTAGGATATGAAATTATGACCTCTTTATCAAATGAAATATTCCAGTCCATATACGGATATAGCAGTTCAACACTATGTTCTAATTCCG
>JAAYYM010000682.1 GCA_012515365.1 Clostridia bacterium | reverse complement strand
GGTTTGGCTCCAGCGCCAAGTCCTTTTGTTAATTTATCCCCTATTTGCAGCAATCTTGGAGATTTACATAGCTGCAACGCCTGCTTATCCGTATTGATTCCGATGAACTCAACCCCTCCGATGTTTTCATCAATCATCCGATTTACGGCATTGTTGCCTGCTCCGCCCACACCTACAACAATAATTTTTGCTGCGGACTCGGCTTCATTTGTCTTAATTTCCAGCAAGGCTACTCCTCCTTTATACTCCTTTTATACTCCTGTTAAATCATATATAAACAATTCCACAATCATTTACGACATCATAAACAGTATGTCCCAATCTAGATTATGATAGAATTACTCACATTTATTCTATCATATAATTTTTTTTCGGAATTATCAACCTAAATTTGAAAATTTATTATATTTTTTGGTTCATTTGGTACAATTTCATTCATTATCGTCAAGCTGAAAGGTAAATTTCCCGTTTTCACCATCATAATTTTCCATATGAAGAACACCTTTTCTGCCATTCATCTTTGGTAAAATGCTTTGCAGGGTATTAATTTTCTCATCAATATCCTTATTCGGACCCAGATAAATCTGCGTCTGGCCAAAATAAAGCGTGATATTATAGTCTGAATCAAAATAGATCCTGTCTGTTGCAATTGAATATTTTGTCAGCAGCTGAGTCAGGTTCAAAATCAGTTTAAAGATCTGATCATCCTCGACCGGCAGTTTTTCATGTAGCACCACATGTTCAAAATGAAGCCCTGTTACATATGGAATTCCTTCCATCTGTGACAAAGAGCTCTCAACTACAATTCCATCCTTATCAAAATAAAGATATCTCCCTAGGAATTCCACATACCCCGCCACTGCTTTCTCATAAACATGTATCTTAATGGTGTCTGTCGAGGGCAGATCGATTTCGATCTTCTCAATAAAAGGAATATCTTCCACTTCATTATTATAATACTTAAAATAGTAATAAATTGAATTATTACCAAATTTATCATCCAGGATCAATGCCTTTATTTCATCGTCCGTATAATGCTCGCTTCCCTCAACAATGACATTGGTTACTGTGAAGTTGTTTTTTAGTATCAGGTATCCCAGACTCACAACAAGCATCGTGATGATAAAAGCCAGAAATCCTTTTTGCATTCTCGTCATCATACGTAGAACTCATCCCTTATATCTTTCTCATTCTTGCGCCAAGATTATTCAGATCACGGCAAATATCTTCATAGCCACGCTCTATCACCTCAGCATTTTCAACGATTGTGACACCGTACGCACTAAGCCCTGCCAGTACAAGTGCTGCTCCGCCACGCAGGTCTTTTGCATATACACTGCAGCCTTTCAGCGGACATCCGCCATCTATGCAGGCATCATTTCCATCCATTTCTATCTGTGCACCCATCATTCTTAGCTGCTGAACAAAACGAAATCTGCTTTCAAATACTGCTTCACGGATCATGCTTTTCCCATATAAAGTGGTCATAGCAGCTACCATCTGTGGCTGTAAATCAGTAGGAAAGCCCGGATAGGGTTTCGTACAAATATATGGAATCGGACCATGAACCATGCCGGCATCCAGCTCCATACGTCTTTTGCTGCCTGTGACAGCTGCTCCGGCTTTTTTAAGCTCTGTAATCAATGCACTCATCTCATTCACAGGACACTCTTCTATTGTAACTCTGCCTCTGGTTGCAACTGTGGCTAGTGCATATGTCCCGGCCACTATGCGATCAGAAGGAATATAATACCGAATTGCCTGAAGCTTTTTGACGCCCTTGATCACAATATACGAAGTTCCTGCACCATTGATATCAGCTCCCGCTCTTTTAAGAAAATCACACAGATAGACAATTTCCGGTTCACAGGCTGCACCCTTTATTCTTGTTGTTCCATTCGCAAGTACCGCCGAAATAATAATGTTTTCTGTAGCACCGACGCTTGGTTTTTTCAGTCTGATCAGGGCACCTTTCATCCGATCAGCTGTCGCATATAAGATTCTGTCACGCTCATGAAAGGTAACATTCATCTTTGCTAGTGATGATAAGTGAAGATCAATCGGGCGTTCTCCGATCGAACATCCGCCCGGATATGGAATGACAGCTTTATGGCTTCTTCCCAGCATAGCCCCTAAAAAAGTAATAGAAGACCGAATCCTCTGTGCATATTTTTGTGGAACAACAAATCCATCGCAATTACATGCATCTATGATTAGTTTATCAGTGTTTTTGTTTGCTTTATCTCGATTCCAGATTATTTTGCAACCATTCTCTCTCATGATATCAAGCATATATTCAATATCAGATATATCCGGACAATGATATAATTCTGTTTTTCCTCTGATAAGAATCGTAGCTGCAATAATAGGCAGTGCTGTATTTTTGGAACCCTGTATCCTGACCGTACCTTTAAGCTTTACTCCTCCATGAATTATGATTGATCCCAAGTTCATTCCACCAAAAAGCAACACTTATACTATATATATGCTGCTCAGTGAAAAATGTTTCCTGTTAATTTTCCAGTCGGATTCCCTTTGAAACACTCAGAGCCAGACCAATCTCACTCAGCAGGAACACAATGGAGGAACCTCCATAACTGATAAATGGCAGTGTGATACCGGTATTTGGTATCGAATTTGTTACAACCGCTATATTCAGAATCACCTGAATGGATATATGTGCCATGGTCCCGACAACCAATAAAGCGCCGTACAGATCTGGGGCATTATTTGCAATCACCATGAATCTCCAGATCAGAAGAATAAATAACAAAATAATAGCAATCGCACCAAAAAGACCAAGCTCCTCACAAATAATAGAGAAAATCATATCATTCTGAGCTTCAGGCAAAAATCCAAGCTTTTGCATACTCTCGCCCAATCCTTTTCCAAAAAGACCACCTGAACCGATTGCATAAAGAGCTTGCAGGGTCTGAAATCCTGTTCCACTGGCATATGCTTCCGGATTAAGCCAGGCTTTGATCCTTCCGAACCGGTATGACATATCTTCCGGAATAATTCCCTTTGCAATGGACAATACAATGATCGCAGCAAAAAAAGCTGTTACGATCGCCGCCAAAATATAACCTTTATAATTAGGGCTGGCCACAAACAGCATCATCAGTACAATCGCAAAGATAATAATAGCCGAGCTCAGATTACTAGTGATAAACAATACTTCTGCTGCAATCGGACACGCCCAGAAAATCGTAAACATGAATCCCTTCGAGGTCCTGATCCGATTTCCCATTTTACATACCAACGATGCAAAAAATATAATCATCCCAACCTTGGCAACCTCTGCCGGTTGCAAGGAAAGTCCCAGATTCAGCCATCGTCTCGCTCCATTTGCCTCATATCCTAACGGTGTTAATACCAAAAAGATAAGAATTGCAGAAACAATATAGGCAATCATTGCAAATCGCTGGGTAATGTGATAATCCACCATTGCGATCACAATCATAAGAACGATTCCGATGATAGTCGCCTGAGCCTGTTTTTTTAAATAATATGCAGAATCTCCAAATTTAATATTTGCCTCATATGAACTAGTGCTATATAGCATTACCAGACCAAAACATAGTAAAAAGAGCACAATAAACAGCAATGTATAATCAAAATATGATTCAGATCGATTTCTTCTTTGTCTTCCACGCGCCCTGCTTCTTGTCGCCATCCCTATTTATCACTCCCCGAGTTTGTTTACCAGATCCTTGAATATCCTACCACGCTCTTCATAGTTTTTGAACATCCCCCAGCTGGCACATGCAGGTGAAAGCAACACAGCATCTCCATCTACAGCTTCATCGGCGCAGTGCTTCACTGCGTCTTCCATACTTTCTGCAAAATAGATCGCATCAAAATGATGTGAACGCGCACATTCGGCAATTGCCTCTTTTGTCTGTCCCATCAAAATCAACTCCTTGACCTTTCCGTCAAAAGAGAGAATCCAGTCCTCATAAGAAGCCTTTTTGTTATATCCGCCACCGATCAGATAAGTCGGTTTCACCATCGCCTGAATGCCCTTGATTGCAGCATCCACATTGGTTCCTTTTGAATCATTATAATAATCCACACCATTTTTAGTGGCAACAAATTCAATTCTGTGTTCTACTGCCCTAAATTCCTTAACAACTGAAAGAATCAGATCCATTCCCACTCCATAAGCATCTGCAATGGCAATGGCAGCCATAATATTCTCATAGCTGTGAATGCCTAACAGCTTTGTTTCATAAATAGATAAAAGACGTTCACTTGTTCCGTTAACAGCTTTATAAATCACATCATCCTTCAGATAAATTCCATCCTTAAGAACATGCGCAGAACTAAAATAGACAGGCTGTGCTTTTGTCAGTTCCCCGAATTTTCTTGTTTCCTCATCTTCATAATTCAAAATGATAGAATCATCTTTTGTTTGGTTAAGTGCAATTTTTTCTTTCTCTTTGATATAGTTTTCATATGTATGATGACGATCCAGATGATCTGGTGTGATGTTTAAGATCGCACTGATCTTTGGATGAAAATCTTGTATTGTTTCCAGTTGAAAACTACTGATCTCTGCTACCGTAACAGAGCCTTTTACCGTATTTCTTACCTCTCTGGTATATGATTTTCCAATATTCCCTACAACAATCGTCTGTTTATTATATGCTGATAAGATCTCACCTGTTAATGTTGTAGTCGTTGTTTTTCCATTTGTTCCGGTGATCGCGATCAAATCACCTTGATCAAGCTGATAAGCAAGCTCAACTTCGCTCCAGACCGGTATGCCTCTTTGTTTAAATTCACAGGCAAAAGGATGTTCAAAAGAAATCCCCGGACTGATCACAAACAGCTCAATCTGTTCTTTTTGTTCCTCTGGAAATGTTCCGGTAAAGATCTGTGTTGTCTCCTTAAACTGACCTTTTTGTCTGATTTCATCACAGTCAAGCTTTTCATTTCCATCATATAAAACAGGAAAAGCCTGCATTTCTTCTAAGCATTTAGCAGCACCTATTCCACTGATCCCGGTGCCAAAAACAAGTACCTTTTTTCCTGTCAGATCCATCTTACTTGTACTCATCTTAATTCCTCCACAACCCTCTGTATTATAACCCCATCAACGCAATCAAACACATAATCGCTGTTGTAATAGAAAATAATGCAACAACTCTAGTCTCACTGAATCCACATAATTCAAAATGATGATGAATGGGTGCCATTTTAAACAACCGTTTTCCACCTGTTAACTTAAAATAGGAAACCTGTAGCATAACAGAAACATCCTCTACCAGATAAATAAAAGCAACAATCATGATAAACAGTGGCATCTGCATCATATATGCCGTTGCTGCCACAAATCCACCAAGTGCAAGCGACCCCGTATCTCCCATAAATACGCTTGCCGGATATACATTAAATAAAAGAAAGCCCAATAATGCGCCAACCACTGCAAGTGTAATCGGCTCTATTCCACTTTGTGTACCAATGGCAACAACAGAGAAAAACGTAGCAATCAATACCGTTACACTAGAAGCAAGTCCGTCAAGTCCATCTGTCAGATTGGCTCCATTGACAGTTCCTAGTACAGCGATAAACATGATCGGAATATTAAGGATACCAAAATCTATATATTTACCCGGCATAAACGGGATCTGCATTGCCAGATCAATATCCAATACACATACTGTGTAATAAGCAAAAATACCGGTAACTACAATCTGGAGTGCCATCTTCTGCCACGCACGTAATCCCATGGAACGCTTCAATACTACTTTAATATAATCATCCAGGAAACCAATTAACCCAAATCCCAGTGTCATAAATAACACAGGCAGCACCTTCGGATAGCTTTTTATATAAAACAGACTGGCGACAACGACACCTGCCAGTATGATCACGCCACCCATTGTCGGTGTTCCGGATTTTTTAAGATGAGTCTGCGGTCCATCTTCACGCACCGTCTGTCCCACTTTCAATTTACGAAGATAGGGGATCAGAACCGGACTTAATAAGACACTGACTGCGAATGCAATGATAACAGGTATTAGATTCGTATTACTCATATTCAACTCTCCATATTCTCTTTTTGCGTATGAAACCTTAATTAGTATACGTCTTTTTTTTGCAATTATCAAGATAGGGCAGAACATTTGAAAACAGTTCCTTGACAAGCGGAGCTGCAATCGTGCCTCCATAGTAAATACCAGATGGATTATGAATGATATATATCGCAAGAATCTGTGGGTCCTTTGCCGGAGAAAAACCAACAAAGGATGCAATATATTTTGCACTTGATCTCGGCAGGGTCTGGCTGGTAGCTGTCTTTCCACCAATCGAATAACCCTCTATATACGCATTTTTCCCTGTTCCATTTGCAACTACCTGTTCTAAGATCTGAGTCAGTGTATCAGAAGTTTCCTTCGATATCATCTGTCTTTGTTTCTCTTCCTTAAAATCAGCAATGATTCTATGATCTGCATCCTTTGCATATAGTGCAAGATGTGGTTTGATCTTATGACCACCATTAACGGTCTCGCCAATCGACGTAGCAAGTCTTAGAGGTGTTACCTGAAATGACTGGCCAAATGAAATTGTGGCAAGCTCTACAGGTCCAATATCGTCCTTTACATGCATGATGGTATTAGCTTCCCCCGGCAAATCAATCCCTGTCTTTTCTAATACGCCAGTCTGTTTCAAATATTGATAAAGGCGTTCACTCCCAACGCGCATCCCGATCGAAACAAACGCCGGATTACAGGAATTCATAGTAGCTTGCGTAAAATCCTGAGATCCATGTCCCTGTATTCTTGAGCATCGTATTCTTCTGTTTTCTACCGCAATAAAACCCGGGCAGTGAAAGGTATCATCAATGCGTAATTCGCCGTTCTCAAATGCGGCAGCCGCCGTGATGATCTTAAAGGTCGACCCAGGTTCATAAGTATCATTGATGCAGGCATTTCTCCAGATCTGATTCAATGCATCCTGCTTCATTTTAGCATCTAAGAAAGGAATTTCATTTTCTGATACAGCAGGCGACAGATCATATGGCTGATTGCAGTCAAACTCCGGCACATTAACCATGGCATAGATTTCACCGTTTTGAGGATTCATAACGATTGCTTCAACGCGTGTTGCCTGTTTTTTTTCCATAGCTTTTTCTGCAATCTGCTGTGCATACTTTTGTATATTTAAATCAATACTGATATAAAGATCATTTCCTTCTATTGGTTCAATGCGGTTTTCACCTGCTCCATTCAGTTCGATCCCTCTGGCATCTGTCATTGTCAGGATTCGACCGTTCTTTCCCTGCAGAATCTCATCATAGATTACTTCCAGACCTATGATTCCCTGATTATCGCCTCCGGTAAAGCCCAACACCTTAGACGCCATATTTCCATATGGATAGTACCGTTTAAAATCTTCATCTACCTTCACACCGGAAAGATTAAGATTACGGATTTCATCCCCTGTTTTTTTATCTACATTCGATTTAATCTTTTCAATGGAAGTCACTTTCCTGACTCTTTTTTCTACCGTTTCACGCGGGATTGAAAGCATCTTTGAAAGCTGATCGACAACTGCTTTTTCATCCTTGATCTGACTATGGATCACTGAAATCGTGCAGACTGTTTTGTTGCTTGCAAGCAGTTCACCATTTCGGTCATAGATCCTGCCCCTTGCAGCCTTGATTTTACGTTCTCTCTCATGTAATTCCTGTGCTTCCTTTGTATAATAATCTGCCTGGCCGATCATGATATAACAAAATCTAACAGCCAGTAGAATAAGGATCATAACAACACTTGCTACATAAATCACAATTTTCTTGCGGTAGGCTGTCTTATTCCTGATCATCATTTCATACCCTGTACATAAATCTCTTTATCAATCTATTATCGATTGACACAAGTTATGTATAAGTAATTTAGATTCCACTCAGATCAGAAATAGCTGCATTAATTGGCTGTCCGGTTTCCGGATTAAGAAGTGTGCCTGTTGTCGGATCGATCGGATAGCCGGTCTCAGGATCAAACTGTACTGTTTTTTCTTCCTTCTCCTCTTCTGCGTCCTCTCCTGCTTCCTCTTGATTTTCCTCTTTGGTTCCGTCAGACTGTTCGTCACCAGACTGTCCGTCTTCAGCTTTTTTGTCTGGTTCTGTGGTTATTTCATTTTCGCTGACTGCGCCCGTTGATCCATCTGAAAACTGTTGTTTCAGTTCGGCAAGTTCTGTCTGTTCCTCTTCTGTTAATTCTTCTG
>JAAYYM010000681.1 GCA_012515365.1 Clostridia bacterium | reverse complement strand
GCGTCTATCAATGCGGATAAATGCGTATCTTGCGGAATGTGTATGGTTAGCTGTCCTTTTGGAGCAATTGCTGATAAATCACAGATTTTCCAGTTGATCCGTGCCATGCAGTCAGGAAAAGAAATCGTTGCGGAGATTGCACCTGCTTTTGTTGGACAGTTTGGAAAGAATTATACACCTGAAATGATTAAAAGTGCCATTATTGAACTTGGCTTTTCACATGTATATGAAACTGCAATAGGCGCGGATGTCGGAGCAATGGCAGAAGCAAAGCATTATGTGGAGAAAGTAAATACAGGAGAGCTTCCATTTTTGCTGACATCATGTTGTCCGTCGTGGTCTATGATGGCAAAGAAGCTTTTTCCGGAAACAATTGATAATATTTCAAGAGAGCTTACACCTATGGTTGCAACTGCGAGATATATTAAGAAAAAGCATCCTGATGCAAAAGTTGTCTTTATTGGACCTTGTGCAGCAAAGAAGCTGGAAGCCAGCAGAACCAGTGTACGTTCAGATGTTGATTTTGTTATCACATTTGAAGAACTGGCAGGAATGTTTGATGCCAAGAATCTACTACAGGAGCCGGATGGCGGTGAAGTAATCTGCGATGCTACAGGAGCCGGAAGAGGCTATGGCGTAGCGGGTGGTGTAGCAAGTGCCATCGAGGAATGCATCAAGGAATACTATCCGGATCAAAAGGTACAGATCGAGCATGCAGAGGGCTTAAGTGACTGTAAGAAAATACTGATGCTTGCAAAGGCAGGAAGAAAGAATGGCTGCCTGATCGAAGGAATGGCGTGTCCGGGTGGATGCGTAGGCGGAGCAGGTACTAATATTCCTATTATGGAAGCAACGAAGGAAGTTCTTCATTTTAAAGAGCAGGCGAAGGATCGGATTCCGGACATGTCTGTTTTAGAGGATGAGGAATCGGTTTAGGGTGTTGGCGACGGACGATTTTGTGGATTCACACAAAAACGTTCGTCGAGAGCGTTTTGACTCCTCTCTTTTTTTGTGTGAATCCACAAAATCTTACGTTGTGAGAAGGGATGGGAGGAGTGGCTGTTTGTGTGAGGGGCCACAAATGCGCTTAGTGCGCTGGGTGTGTGTGTTATTTAATTTATTAGAGATAGAGGAGAATATGATGAGTAGAGTGAGAACGAGATTTGCGCCGAGTCCGACGGGGCGTATGCATGTGGGAAATTTGAGGACGGCATTGTATGCATATCTGATTACAAAGCATGAGCAGGGGGATTTTATCCTGAGGATAGAAGATACTGATCAGGAGAGATATGTGGAGGGTGCGGTAGAAATTATATATCGTACGTTGGAGAAAACGGGATTGATCCATGATGAGGGTCCTGATAAGGATAAGGGATTTGGACCATACATACAGAGTGAACGGCAGAAAAAAGGAATTTATTTGGAGTATGCAAAGAAGTTGATTGCCGAGAATAAGGCTTATTATTGTTTCTGTGATAAAGAACGACTTGCGACTTTGACACAGACTGTAGCAGGAAAAGAAATCAATGTATATGATAAGCATTGTCTGTCATTGACACAAGATGAGATTGATGCAAAGCTTGCAGCTGGTGTTCCTTATGTCATTAGACAAAATAATACACCAGAGGGCACTACCACATTTCATGATGAGATTTATGGAGACATTACGGTGGAAAATGCAGAGCTGGATGATATGATTCTCATTAAATCAGATGGATATCCAACCTATAATTTTGCTAACGTTATTGATGACCATTTGATGGAAATCACACATGTAGTACGTGGAAATGAATATTTATCATCTTCACCAAAGTACAATCGTCTTTATGAGGCATTTGGATGGGAGGTACCTGTCTATGTACATTGTCCTCTGATCACGGATGAAGAACATAAAAAATTATCAAAAAGATCCGGACACTCCTCTTATGAAGACTTGATTGAACAGGGATTTATATCAGAAGCAGTTGTCAATTTTGTTGCACTGCTTGGCTGGAGCCCTGAGGATAATCAAGAAATCATGTCATTACAAGAGCTGATCGATAAATTTGATTTTCATCATATGAGTAAATCACCTGCAGTGTTTGATTATACAAAGCTTAGATGGATGAATGGTGAGTATATTAAAGCAATGGATTTTGAACAGTTTTATGAGAAAGCATTGCCTTATATCAAAGAAGTAATTCAAAAGGAGCTTGATTATCGGAAAATTGCAAAAATGGTACAATCCAGAATTGAGATTTATCCCGATATCAAGGAGCACATCGATTTCTTTAATGAGCTGCCTGATTATGATATTGAAATGTACACACATAAGAAAATGAAAACAGACGCGCAGTCTTCACTGCTTGTGTTAGAAGAAGTACTTCCTCTTTTGGAAGCACAGGATGATTTTAGCAACGATGCACTATATGAATTATTGATAGGCTACGTCAATCAGAAAGAATTCAAAAACGGGAAAGTAATGTGGCCGATCAGAACCGCTGTTTCCGGAAAACAAATGACACCAGGCGGAGCAACAGAACTGATGGAAGTGCTTGGAAAAGAAGAGTCATTAAAACGCATTCGAGTTGGAATTGAGAAGTTGAAGTAATGGGGTGTTGTGCTCGACGGACGATTTTGTGGATTCATACAAAAACGTTCGTCGAAAGCGTTTTGACTCCTCTCTTTTTTTGCATGAATCCACAAAATCTTACGCTGAGTAGGCTTTTAGGGTTTGGTTCCTTTGCTAAATCCACATCCCCCCTTCCCCAAGTAGCAT
>JAAYYM010000680.1 GCA_012515365.1 Clostridia bacterium | reverse complement strand
TCGGAACGGAAAATGCATGGGAGTATTTTTTTGAACAGCCGGTCGGTGTTGACCTTTTGGATATTGCACACAGTAAGAATGTGATCTTAAGCTGGGCAGAGAGCCCGAGAGAATATCCCGGGGCAGATATGACGATCAATCCGGAATTATATACGATGTGGAAGGCTTATGCAGATCAATACCTGCGTATCAAACCTGATATCCAGATCAAAATAGATCAGACCTACAGGGAGCTTTCAAAAGATCAGAAAATGATAGGTGTGCTTTGTCGGGGAACTGATTATACAAAAGGACGTCCGTCAAGACATCCCATTCAGCCGGATCTTATGGATCTAATCCGAAAAACCGATGAATTGATGACAGAAAAGCAATGTGAGTTTGTCTATCTGGCTACAGAGGATGAGGATGTATATGAGCTGTTTTTAAAGCATTACAAAGACAAACTAAAAACCATGAATATGAAACGTTTTCATGCAGATGAGATTCATAATATCAATGAGGCGCTGGCAGATCAGCAAGATAACGATGCCTGTCAAAAAGGAATTGATTATCTGGTTAATATCGGTGTCTTGGCAAAATGCAGCTGCCTCGTGGCAGGCTGTGCAGGAGGTACATATGGTGCCTTACTTTTGACAGAAGGTTATGAAGATACCTACATTTTTAATCTGGGCTATTATCCGTAGGCTTGATGATTTTTAATGAAATACCTCCATATTGTGCAGAAAACTCAGAAAACACACTGGTATAGGATCCAATAATGGCGTTTGTTTTTGAAAGACAGAGCATGTCAATGAGTGAGGAATGCATTCCTTCTTCACTTGATCTGCTTAATACCTTTTGCTCCTGCATGAGAATATGGTCGCCAAACAGTTCTACTAGTTTTTCCTGTTCTGACCAGTCATCAGTTGCCAGATAAAAGTGTGTATCAGGGTCTTTATCCAGTAAGCCGTTCATCACTTCGATGAAACTGTCAGTGGTGCTGTATTTTTTAGCAGGTCCATGATCAGTTCTGCGGATATGAATACCGTAGCAGGGGCGGATTACGTGTTCCATGATGGAATCAGCTTCTTTGACCGCTTCTTCATTGATCTGTATGGAACGAAGATTTTTTTCATGCTGAATGCCGCAGTAAGCTTCGATAAAACAATTGTTATGTGAAGCAAGTTCTGTACGAAATGCGATGTTATAATCACGGTAGGAATTCTTTTTAACAGAGCAGCGCAGGCGGTAAAGCCATTTTTTAGGATAGAAGGAAACCATAAAACGAAGACGCAGTAAAATTTCCTTAGCGTCCTCAACGACCATAGTTGTGAAATCTGTATCTGTTCGTTTGCGTAGATTGGTGCTATAATTCTGGAATTGGTATACTTCGCAGGTAATATCAGAAAACTGTTCTTTGCTGAAAACGGATTCATAATCACAGTTACAGTCAGCTGTCCTGATCCACAGAATAATCAGCTTCTTATGATAACGTTTCGCTAATTCATATGCATCAGCTAGTACATAGATTCTACTACAAAGGCCACTGGTTGGTACAACTACTATCATTCTATATCCCCTTTTAGTTTGATTGATATATGTGTATTGGAATTTTAACACAAATTGTGAATTTTATCAATTTAATTTGCGTAAGTAAAAGTCTTCTGCTACAATGACAAATAATGTTAAGGAAAAAAATTATGAATCAATATTATGTAACCGGTTATATGGGACAGGGTGCAAAGCGCATGCTGTATGATTTAAATCAGATGGAATATGTGAAGCTGATTGATGATGAAATTGGCAGTCGTCTGCTCCGCTTTGTTTACTATAGAGTGATGAATCTGCTAGGAAGTTATGAGAAGCATCCTAAAATAAAATCATTGTTTTATCCGTTTTATACACTTTATAGATTAAGTTACAATCAGGAATGCGGACATACCGTGATTTTTTTCAATTCCTTATTCTGGCTCGGATATGATGAAGCATTTTTAAAGAAATTGAAGAAGAAACACCCACAGCTTAAGTTGATTTTATATATTGTAGATCCGATGTCGGGATTTAGCACAGACCGTTTTGGACATTTGTTTCCTTATTTTGAAACCATATATTGTGTAAATAAAAAGGATTGTGAAACCTATGGATTTCATTACTATCCGTTGGTCTATTCAAAGATAGAAAGCAGGCAGTCGGATGTGTCTGCATCCAGTGATCTGTTTTATCTTGGTAGTGGAATTGACCGAAATGACATACTGCATGATATTGCGCTACATTGTAATCAGGAACATGTTAAAACAGATATCAGAGTGATGGATGAGGGAAAAGCTGCTACACATTATCGGGAAATCACTTATTATGACCATCCGATTGCATATGATGAAAATATGAACGCATTGCTTGGAACAAACTGTATGCTTGAGGTTATGCATGAGGGATTTGATAATCCAACACAGCGGTATACAGAAGCAGTTGCCTATAATAAAAAGCTGCTGACTAATAATTCGGAAATTATTCATTTCCCTTATTACCATCCGGATTATATGAAGGTGTTTGAAAACATTAGTGATATTGATCCTATGTGGATCTGTAAAAAAGAAGATGTGAATTATCAGTACAACGGAGATTTTTCTCCTGTTCGAATGATTGAAGAGATTGATAAATTGGAGGCAGAAGGAAGTTTATGTTAAGGAAAATTAATTATATTTTTACGAAAGGTCAAAAAAGAAGACTATTTCTCCTTTTGATCATTATCTTGGTTGGAACAATGCTTGAATTGCTGGGTGTTACAGCTATACTCCCCTTTATGAATATTGTGCTTGATCCAAACAGTATTTTTTCAAACAAGTATTGGACTGCCATTTATGAATTTTGTGGATTTGAAAAAACAAGTCAGTTTATTATGCTGTTTGCTATTGCGCTGATCGTGATTTATATTGTCAAAAACTTATATATATCAGTGATGTATAATCTTCAATATCGCTATGTTTATAATAATCAAAAGCGTCTGGCTTCAAGAATGCTGGATGCCTATATGAAGCAGCCTTATCTCTTCCATTTATCGCACAACAGCGCGGAACTGATGCGAAATGTAAACTCTGATACGACGATGTTTTTTCAGGCTGTTCTTGGTTCGCTGCAGTTAGTTACAGAAATTTGTGTGTGTCTGGTACTGGCAGTATATTTGATGTTTACAGATAAGACGATCACCATCGGTGTAGCTGGTTTCTTAAGTGTGTTTGTATTGATCTTTTTTAAGGTGTTTAAAAAGAATCTGGCGGATACAGCCGAGAGAAGCCGTCAGTATTCTGCAGGTATGACAAAGTGGCTACAGCAGTCTTTTGGCGGAATGAAAGAAATTAAGGTAATGAGCCGTGAACGCTATTTCCTTGACAACTATGTGAACAATTATGGTGAATATGCAGAAGCACAGCGTCAATATATGTTTATGCAGATCGTGCCGCGTCCGATTATGGAGGCTATGTGTGTGTCCGGACTGTTATTGGTCGTATCCTTTAAGCTGTCTTTAGGTGTTAACAGTACCTATTTTATTTCTACACTTTCTGTATTTGCTGTTGCGGCTTTCCGTATGCTACCTTCTTTCAATCGTATTACCAATAACTTAAGTATCATCATGTTTAACAAGGTATCTGTAGATGCTGTTTACCATGATCTTAAGGAAATCGAAAGTATTAAGAGTGATCAAAGAGAATGGAAGGGATCAAAAGGAGGGATGCGCCTTTCAAAAGAATTATGTATTAAGGATCTGACATTTGCTTATCCCGGATCTGACAGTGATGTCCTGAATAAAGTCAGCCTGAACATTCCCAAGAATAAAGCAGTTGCTTTTATCGGTCCGTCAGGAGCAGGAAAAACAACGCTGGCAGATATTGTCCTTGGTGTGTTAAAGCCGAATTCAGGCAGTGTCACCGTGGATGGTCTGGATATTTTTGAAAATCTGGATGCATGGCATCAGACTCTTGGTTATATTCCACAGGTCATTTATCTGATGGATGATACGATCAGAAATAACATTGCTTTTGGGTTACCGGAAGATAAAATTGATGAAGAACGCATTCATAATGCGTTAAAAGAAGCACAGCTAGAGGAATTTGTTGCATCGCTTCCGGATGGAATCGAAACAGTGATCGGGGAACGTGGAGTACGTTTATCCGGCGGACAAAGACAGAGAATTGGAATTGCAAGAGCACTTTATACCAATCCTGATGTTTTGGTATTGGATGAGGCAACCTCAGCACTTGATAATGATACAGAAACAGCTGTCATGGAAGCAATCGACAGTCTGGCAGGTAATAAGACTTTGATCATTATTGCACACAGACTGACGACGATCAAGAATTGTGAGTTGATTTTTGAAGTACGTGATGGAAAGGTAACGCGAAAAGAGAGTAGTGAGGTCACTCCCGATACAACGCAAGAAGGGCAGTCATCATAGAATCTATGCTGTAATGCTTCTGTACATAGTCAGCTAAAAATTGTGGGTCAAAGGTAATGGATGC
>JAAYYM010000679.1 GCA_012515365.1 Clostridia bacterium | reverse complement strand
TGAGAGTATACAACAGGAATATCAGCAAGAAGAGTATGCACAGGAAGAATATCCTCAGGATGAGAGCATGCAGCAGGAATATCAGCAAGAAGAGTATGCACAGGAAGAATATCCTCAGGATGAAGGCATACAACAGGATTCTTCACAGCCTCAGTCTGCACCGATTCAGTCAAAGACAAAAACCAATCTTCCAAGTTATATGGTAATGGAAGAGGGCATTAAGAGTAAACGTGATTTTGATGAAGACGAGAGAAGAATTTTTGCTGCATATGAAGGAATCGAAATAATAAAAGCACAGTTAGTTGATTCAATGGATGTATTAAGCATGGATGCAGCATCAGGAAATGTTGTGATAATGGGTGCCGTTGAATGGGGTAGAAAAGATCTTGCGATTGATATGGTAAAAGCAATGCAGATTTACGATGATCGTTTTACCGGAAAGGTTGCAAAGATCACCGGAAAAGCATTAAACAAAAAGAATGTTGCGTCTACACTTGAAAAACTGGCAGGCGGTGCATTGATTGTAGAAGAAGCAGGCGGTCTTTCCAGAGATAATATGCGTGTGATTTGTGAAACGCTGCAGTCAAATATAGACATGATTCTTGTTGTATTTGAAGATACGAAAGAAGCACTTCAGCTATTACTTGACACGACAAAGAATATGAAACAGATCTTCAATGCCATAGTAGACATACCGGAATTTGGGAATGATGATCTTGTTGCATATGGAAAAGGAATTGCCAGAGAACAAGAATACAGCATAGATGAAATGGGAGTTCTTGCATTATATACGAGAATTGGTGAACTGCAGACAGCGGACCATGTTGTTTCGTTGGAGGATGTCAAGGAAATCATCAATGAAGCAATTAAACATGTTGATAAGAAAAATATGAGTCATTTTGTAGATGTTCTTTTTGCCAAGAGATATGATGATGATGACTGCATTATTTTGCGGGAAAAAGATTTTATCATAAAATAATGTGTTTTCAAGGAAGGAAGTTATATTATGGCAAGTGTCAAAAAAACTATAACAAAAGAAGCAAAATCGAAAGAAGTAAAACCCAAAGAAGTAAAATTAAAAGAAGACTTCCCTTTCATTACAGATATGGATCAGTATTTATTTGGAATGGGAACACATTATGATATATATAAAAAATTAGGTGCACATCCTGCAAAATATAATGGAAAAAAAGGAATCCATTTTGCTGTCTGGGCGCCTTTTGCTAAATCTGTGAATTTAGTTGGTGAGTTTAATGAGTGGGATGAAAATGCCAATCCGATGAAACGTCTTGAACCAAGTGGAATTTATGAATTATTTATGCCTGATATGGAAATCGGACAGTTATATAAGTATCTCATTGTTACTGCTTCATCGGAGAAATTATATAAGTCAGATCCCTATGGAAATTATTTTGAGCTTAGACCGGCTACAGCTTCGATCACAGCGGATTTGTCAACTTTTAAATGGTCAGATCAGCAGTGGCTGAAAAAAAGAGCTGTACAAGACAATAAAAAAGAACCGATTGCTATTTATGAATGTCATATTGGTTCATGGATGAGACATCCATCAGAGAAAAATGATGGTTTTTATTCCTACAGGCAGTTTGCAGATCGTCTGGTGGAGTATTTAAAGGAAGTTAAGTATACACATGTCGAACTGATGGGCATTGCAGAGCATCCGTTTGATGGTTCATGGGGATATCAGGTTACTGGATATTATGCTCCTACATCCAGATATGGTACACCAGAGGACTTTATGTATTTGGTTAATCAGCTTCACAAGAATAATATTGGAGTCATTTTGGACTGGGTACCGGCACATTTTCCAAAAGATGCGCATGGGCTTGCAAATTTTGACGGTTCTTGTTTGTATGAGTATGCTGATCCTAGAAAAGGAGAGCATCCTGATTGGGGAACAAAAATATTTGATTATGGCAAAAATGAAGTTAAAAATTTCTTAATTTCAAATGTACTGTTTTGGATCAAGGAGTTTCATATTGACGGATTACGTGTTGATGCAGTTGCTTCCATGCTATATCTTGATTATGGAAAAGAAGATGGTCAGTGGATACCAAATAAATATGGCGAGAATAAAAATCTTGAGGCCATTGAATTTTTTAAGCATTTGAATTCGGTTGTACTCGGATCCCATCCGGGAGTTATGATGATTGCTGAGGAATCAACTGCATGGCCAAAGGTAACAGATAAACCGGAGAATGATGGATTGGGATTTTCATTCAAATGGAATATGGGATGGATGCATGATTTCTGCGATTATATGAAACTGGATCCTATTTTCAGAAGAGATAATCATTATAAAATGACATTCGCCATGAGCTATAATTACAGTGAAAATTACATTCTGGTATTATCTCATGATGAAGTTGTTCATTTAAAATGCTCGATGCTGAACAAAATGCCAGGCTATTACGTAGATAAATTTGCAAACTTAAGAGTCGGATATACGTATATGTTTGCACATTGTGGAAAAAAATCATTGTTCATGGGACAGGATTTTGGTCAGGATCAGGAATGGAGCGAAAACAGAGAGCTTGACTGGGGACTGTTAGAGGATGATCTGCATTCAGGAATGCTTGATTATGTAAAAGAGCTTTTAAAGCTTTATAACAAATATCCAAGTCTTTATGAGCTTGATTATGATCCGAAAGGCTTTGCATGGATTAATGCAGATGATACTTATAAGAGTATTTATAGCTTTGTCAGATATTCATCCACACATAAAAATAACATGCTGATCGTACTGAACTTCACGCCGATCGCACGTGATGACTATCGAGTTGGTGTTCCGGAAAATAAGAAATATAAATTAATTCTCAATAGTGATGAAAAAAGATTTGGAGGATCAGGAAAGGAACAGCCGGAGCTTTATGTAGCAGATGAAATGGAATGGGATGGACAACCCTATTCGATTGCATATGAATTACCTGCATATGGAGCTGCAGTATTCCTGTTTTAGTTTAAAATGAAACATGGGGATAGGGTTTGCGTTTTAGATGATGAAACTTAAAATGCAAACCCTATCCCCATGTTTTGTTTAATTTATAAACAAGATGGTTAAGAAAAGAGCAATAACAACCGAAATATAAGTATATAAATGGAGAGACGCTTATGAAAATAGAATTTAACACTTCATCTGCGAATCTAAATGCTGATATAGATAAAACTGAAAAGAGTACCACTGTTTCAACAGACAAAACAACTAAAAACAGTGGATATATAGTAGACATTTCTGGCACAGTTATGGATGACGCTGCATATGGAAAGGACCTTAAAAAGGCTCAGGAAGTTATGCAGGATGCAGGGCTACAGGACGTAGCTTTACAGAGAGATTATATGGCCGTTATGTCTAATTCTATGTCATCAGAAGATTTCGCAAAATTACAAGAAGAGGGATATTCCCCTGACCAAATGGATATTGAAACAAGTGTTACGATTTTAGACAGGATCAAAGCGACACTTGCAGAGGCTGGCGTTGATATTGCGGGATTTACAGATGAGATATCAGATGAACAGCTCGAAAAAATAACAGGAAATGTAAGTACGGCACAGGAAATCAAGACAAAGCTTAATGAACAGGATCTTCCTGCCACAGATGAAACGCTAAGTCAGGTAAAAAAAGCACTTGATCAGGCAGCAGAGCTTACTCCCATTTCTGATGGTGCAATAAAATACATGCTCTTAAATAATTTAGAACCAACGATTGAAAATGTTTACAAAGCAGAATACAGCATTAAAGGTGATACAAGCAGACAGTCCAGAGGATATTATACAGATCAGACAGGATATTATGCAAAAAAGGCAGAATCTTTTGACTGGAAACAGTTAAGCACTCAAATCGAAGATATCATTCAAAAATCTGGGCTTGAAGTAACGGATGAAACGATCGGACAGGCAAAATGGATGATTGAACAAGGGATTCCACTGACAGAAGAAACAATGACAGAATTGGATCAACTAAAGCAGATTGAACTACCGATTGATTCAAATCGTCTGATCCAAAGCATTGTAACAGCAATAGCAGATGGAAAATCTGCATTTAAGGCCGATTTGTCAAATCTGGAGCAGGACACAACGATACAACAAGCGGTTAAAATTAAAGAAACCGTGGATCAAATTTCTGACGAAGCTGTTAAGCAGGTGATTGAGCAGAAAGAAGAGCTTACGATTGATCATCTGAAAAGGGCACAGACAGAATTAGAGCAGAAGAGTGATTCAGGAATTTCACAAACACAGAATGATATAGAATCATATGAATTTATTTCTGCAAAAAGAATATTAGAAGAGACCCGATTAAGAATGACGGTTGAAGCAAATATCAAACTTTTAAAAAGTGATTATGCGATAGAAACAACAGGGCTTAATGAGCTGGTTGAGAATTTAAAAGAAGCAGAAAGAAGTATTTACAAGTCATTATGGAAAGAAGAGAATGAAGCTACATTAAACGGGAAAATCGAGCAGGTCAAAGCGGTAAATTCTATTTTTAAAGAATTACCATATTTACCGGCATCTACAATCGGAAGACTGTTTTTGAATCAAGATGAATGGACCATTTCTAATGTTGTTAAAGAGGGAAGATATCAAAAAAGTCTTTATGAGAAAATGGGAGAGAGCTATGAGGCACTGGGAACAGCGCCAAGACGTGATTTAGGAGATAGTATCCAAAAGGCATTTAGAAATGTAGATGATATTTTAGAGAATCTGAACCTTGAAAAAACAGAGGCAAATCAACGAGCAGTCAGGATTTTAGGCTACAATAGCATGGAAATCAACAGTTCGTCCGTAGAAGAAATAAAAACAGCGGATCTTGCCATCAATAGACTGATCGAGAAAATGACTCCGGCTAAGACGATGGATCTGATCAGAAATGGAGAAAATCCATTAGACCAGGATATTTATCAATTAGTTGAGCAGGTTGATCAGAAAAAT
>JAAYYM010000678.1 GCA_012515365.1 Clostridia bacterium | reverse complement strand
GCCGACATTGCGCTGACATTTGATTTCCTAGGCTGATATTATAGCCGTCCCTCAATGCTTTTGAGAGAGAGAGAAATATCTTGCACAATTAAATTGTAATAGAGTAACGTAGAAGCAAATTAAGTCGAAATAGTATAGAGAGCACATATATCAACCTAAAGGATCAGAAGTTGGGTATGCTAGCGCAGCCCAAAACAAACCTGAACAAGGGCTTCTGAATCAAGGAACCTTGTGTCTTAGCGAAGTCAACACGATATATTAAGCAACTGGTAAAAAATAGTACCTCACTCAACAGAAATGGAGGGAATTCAAAATGGATTTGAAAGAAGTAGAAAACTATATACTTGAAGACACAGCGGTGTTTTTTAAAGAAAAAATGGACGCCATTGTAATAGTTGACGCTAAACTTGACATCTACAAGTCTATTTCCAGAAAGGGTATATTTCTGGATTTAATCAACGAAAATGGTAATTATCACGACCTCATTGAAAAGCTATGGATTCACTTTAATAACAGTTCAAACAAAATTGCATGTGATTATCATGTCTTTTTTCCTTCGTTCGGAAAATTCCATGGCAAATTCAGTAAGAGGCTAAAGATTGTATATGACAATACTATACATGTCAGTCAGATGACAATATATCCTATTGACGATAATGGGATTTATTTACTTATTCTCAACGAACTTGACAACAGCGAATATTTAAATGAATTTCTAACTGATGAGAAAGTGAATACTATCCAAAATACATACCTCTTTTCCATGTACGTTGACCTTATCAAGGACATAACAAACAGCATTAGTGTTACGGAGATTTCTGATGAACCTATAAATACTCATGAGTTCAAATACACTGACTGGCGGAAAATGATCGTAAATATGATTTGGCCTGACGACCAACCACTCTTTCTTGAACGCACAGATCCTGATTATCTTAGAAATAACCTTGCACCGGGAAGAACGACGTCGTTTGACTGTCAGATGAAAAATCTTGAAGGTAACTATATCTGGGTAAAGTTGATTTTCAGCCGTGCCAAAACTAACAATAATGAAGATTTCAGATTTGTATTTATGACTCAGGATATCCACGAGAATTCTATTCACTTATTGTCTACTCTTAAAAAATTCGAAGAGCTTGCTTCACAAGACCATTTGACAGGTGTATATAACCACGGCAGAATTGAAACAGAGCTTCATAACGCAATCGAAAATAAAAAAGAAATTGATCGGACTCTTTCTATTATGATGATAGATATTGACGATTTAAAAAAAGTCAATGATACATTTGGTCATGCCGTAGGTGATATGACTATAAAGCACTTTATTTCTATTGTCTGTAATTTTTTAGAATCCTATAATATAGAATTCGGACGTTGGGGAGGCGATGAATTTGTTGCCGTGTGCTATGATATAAATGCTTCTGAGTTAAGAACTATCGCAGAGAATATGATATCAAAAATATCTGAAACAAAATTTGATACGATAAGTAATATGACTTGCAGTATTGGTATAACCGAGATAAATAAAGATGACACGGTTAAAGAGGCATTCGAGCGCGTTGACAGAGCAATGTACTCTGCAAAATCAAACGGCAGAAACGGGGTTAAGGTTGAATAACATTAAAGTCAGCAGTTAAGGTACTTACCCTCAATGAGCTATACCCCAACTGTATCTCATGCCCTACAAACTGACTTGATCCCGAATGAGCTACACTTAATATATTGAAATATAATTCAATATATTACAACAGGGAAACATCCTGCTTGTATCGAATGGCCGCTATCCCGCAATGTCAAACGATTTTCTACCTTTTCTTCAGCTTAGATTAGGTAGTAAACCGAATGATTCGGGAGAGCGCTTGAATGGCATTCAAGAGGTCAGGAGTTCGATCCTCCTTATCTCCACCAACAAGGAATCTTGTAATCACAATGGATACAAGGTTCTTTGTTTTTTCCTGGTACTGCCTTTTTCCGCTCAGTTCTAACAGCTTTTCTAACACCCGCCGACATTACGCTGATATTTGACTTCCGAGTTTATCAGCAACACTTTGTTTTCGTGCTATATCAAGATGACCATAGATATTTCCCGTCATCTTAATGTCCGAGTGCCCGAGCCATTCCTGTACGTCTTTCAGATTGAATCCCATAGAGATCAACACACTGGCGCAGCTGTGACGCAGTTCATGAAAACGGATATGCGGGAAACCGTAATGCTTTAGTAGCCAATCGAATTTGTATGAAACAAAGTCCGGCGAGTATGGGCGCCCATCATCCCACTTGAAAATGTAATCGTTCTGATTGTATTCCTTACCGAACAGCCTTTTATTTTCCTTCTCTTGGCGCTTGATATCAAGTAGCAGCTTTCGTATTTCTGGCAGCAGCGGAAAGCTGCGGCGGCTTGATGCGTTCTTTGTCTTGTCCTTTTAGACCGTCTGACTGACTTTAGAAACCGTGTGCTTGATCGTGACAATGCCTGCATCAAAGTCGATACTATCCCATTTCAGACCGAGGACTTCACTGCGCCGCAGACCATATACCGATGTTATCTTAATGAGCGGATATAAAGACTCGTCTTTAATAGCTTCAAGCAGCGCGTTCAGCTGATCGGCAGTATAGAATTTTGATTCATAACGCTGCATCTGCGGCAGCTGCACATACTCACACGGATTTGATAGTATCAATTCATTCAACACGGCATCAGTAAGCGTCTGATACAGCACATTCTTATGCAGCCGCAGACTAGCAGGGGATAAGCCACCCTTGCCGTCTGTGCGCCCGTTGCGGTACTTCTCGTCGATGTATTTCTGCAGGATATGTCGATCAAGGTCAATCAGCTTGATTTGCAGATCATCGAAGTAGGGGAGTATATGCACCCTAGCCAATGCTTCATATCCTTGCAGCGTAACGGCATCAACTCGAATTGCCGAATCGAGAAGCCATTGTCTAACAGCATCACTAAACAGCATATCAGACTTAATCAGTTTCTCGCGTTCCTCATATTCCCGCAGGGTGTCACGGAGCATTTTCTCAGCGCGTTTCTTATTGCCCTTTTCAGCTAACCCCGTCGATATCCATTTCGGTTTTCTGTTTCCGTGAGCGTCATATGTATTGAGAACGATATAGTATTTATCTTTTTTGATTTGCAGGCTTCCTGTCATTTACAAAATCTCCTTCCGACAGTTAGACTAGCCCACCATTACTGGCTAATATTGTAGCGCGAGGATTCGAGATAATCAACCAAACAGAGCTTCGGAATAAGGATTCGGCGTCCAATGCGTTTACTGCCGATGATTCGTTGGTTTACTAAATCATAAGCTTTATTGATACAGATACCAAGGACTTCGGCAAGCTGCTTGACGGTCATAACATCAGGGTATTTATTCAACATAGCATGTCCTCCTCATATGAGGAATCGCTAGTCCAGTCAAGGATGTTACTACCTGGCGGCATCATACAAATAACCTTGTTTATTCGCCGCGTGAAAGCATTCCATGTTTCTGGACTTTCAATCTGTACATTAGGGTATTGCTGCTCCAAGGGTATATTTGTCACTATAAAAACCTTTGTAAAGCACGCTTGTTTATCCGCATAACGACAGGGAAGCAGAACAGGATGACCGTCAAGGTAGTTGAGCATATCAGAAATCGGTAAACTGCTGCGAAACTCCTCAAATATAATAACATCCTGCCCCTTATATGTATCGAATGGATGAGAGTAGTTTGTTGTGCGGTGTACATTTTTGTAACCATACTTATCTATGATACTTTTTGTTTTGCCAACACCTGTTTTACCGTGTATATACGTTACGTCTAGTTCGCGGAATTCGTCTGCAAACCGTTCCGCTTGGTAAACTTGTCGAGCGCGTTCAATCTTTTCGAGCTTGTTCATTGCATTCGGGTATGCTGCCAGTATTTCATAATCACTTGCACCGTCTCGAACCATATCGAGAATCGCTGCTGTCTCCTTTTTTGTATCATCTCTATCTGGCGGTAATTCTCCAGATTCCTCGAAAGAATCTATCAGGCTAGTTCCACGCTTTTCGTCCTCAAGCCACTTACCTTCTTTACGGATATAGTCACGGTTTTGCTGATTGCTGCCATATGCAGGTTCTATATGTGCGCCATTGAATTCTTTCTGCAGAGTT
>JAAYYM010000677.1 GCA_012515365.1 Clostridia bacterium | reverse complement strand
CTCTATTTTTCTTTGCCTCTTCTCGTTCAGCTTCAGGTAAGTCTTCTGCAGCTAACCAACGTCTCGTATCATCAAACATTTGGCTTTCTGCCCTTCTCATTAGCATAATACTCAACATCGAGGTATTAGTGATCATGATATCAGGAGCCCAATATTGCATATCCCAACGAGTAATCATCTCGCTGGTTGTCAAATCTCCACCTAATCGTGGTTCTATATAGAGAGCATCTTTCTTGTTGGGATTAGTTGCAACATATCTATTGACAAACTCAAAATGCTCGTGAATCTTATTCAGCTGTTCCGCAACCTCCTGTTTTCTCTTTGTAAATGCTGTCTTATGGTCGGGATCATTCAGAAGGTCATAACTTTTGGTTGCTATAGTTGATCCATTATAACTTCCGAAGTAGATGCGATTGCCCTGCATCTTATTATGCATGAATGCTCGAACATCATTGCTGTCAAGAGCTTCTCGAAGTCGTGCCATTTGGTCTTCAACCAGCGCATTCATTGGATACAGAACAAGCGCCCTTATAGCTGCAGGACGTGGATCATTCAGACGTTGATTTGGAATATATTGCCTCTTTTTAGAACGTCCTTCTATTCTCCCTTCAAACCACTTTGCATGTGAGATTGCAGGCGCCCAGCTACTGCTAATGTATTCCTTATAGATGTCTGCTAATAGAGGCAACATAAAAGATTCCGTCTTACCAGAACCAGTACCAGAAGTGATAACTGTATTCTTATATTTTAACGGATTACCATTTTCGTCAATTCCGGCAAAAGCCTTCTCAAGCATACCTATCTGATGACCGTATGGAATATACTTGTCCATCAACCCTTGCATCAAGCCTTTAGCAATAAACTCCTCAAAGTATTCCCTTGCGAAAGTTTCACCACCAAAATGCCCAGAGAATCTGCTGACCAAGTCATCCATGTTTCGGAGTCCTTCAGCAGGAGAATACTCCGGAAGCACTTCAAGATAAGGCTCTTTGCTGAGGTTGTTATCTGCACGAAGAACATCCATACGCTCTTTATTAATTTCCGTGTTACTTATTTTGTATGATACCTCAAAGTAACGCGTATAGTCTTCTTCTATTTTTTCGAAAGCTCCTATTGGATCTTGGGAAAACAAATGTTCAAATTTCTTCATATTATAGGATTTGAATAGGTTCATTATTGAAATTAGTTAAGTTTGGTAGCTTTAGCGTCTCATCTGTCAATCTAAAGACAGATTCGAATGACAGACCGCCACCTTTTGAATACCCAATGGATTTCCGTTCGTTTCCGAACACCCATCTATCTTGTATAAGGAAGGTCATTACCTCGTTAACATTCTTTGCGTCAACTCTAAAGAATGTCCCTTGACAATTCAGGTAAACCCTGTGTCTATGTGCAACAGCTAAAATATTAGTACTGTTATTATCCCGAAGTATCATATACATTTCACGATACTTCCCTCCATTCAGAGCTGATATATAGAATTCCATCTTATGTTTCGTTTGAACACCCTTCCTTGCAAGATTGTTCGTGGCATAGTTCTCTGATCCTGTCAGTTTTTTCGCGAGAACGTTGCATCGGTTTTCATTATGAAGTTTGTACTGGTTGAGTAGTGAATAATAAGTATCACCAGAATCACCACATACAAAAACTTTTCGCGTTTCAGGTAATCCTAAGTTCATCAGATACAAAGCTCGTTCTATGTAATTAGGTAGCAACAATGTGGTTGGTAGATACACGGAATAATCTCTTTGCATGATCACCATAGGTCTACTCATTTCGTGATGGCAATACACTGATGCCCATGCAGTCATTCCATTCTTGATTTCCGCAAAGACATTATTTGCCTTTTCTATGTATCTGACTCTCTGTGTACTTGTGCTCCTCATCGATCTTATTCTTGGCAACAATGGTTCGGATGACGGTTCAAGACGAGGCAGGAATTCATGCGAATCGTTATGCTCAAAATGGAACTGAGAACATATCTCATTATATGTTGGAACCATATTAAGTAGTGATAAAGCGAAATCATTATCATCCAAAATATCACATTGCTGATTGTATTCATTACTAAACTTGGATGGTGAAAAGTTATGCCCCACTAGTATAATTGGTGGTAACAACTTTTCTTCATCACTGTGCCGTTTACCATTTATCGAAAAGATGCTGACATTGTGATCATTGCAAAAATCTATCAAGTCAGCAATAAAGGAACGGGTATAACAACCTCCCAGCATTAGTAACTGAGATCCAGTTGTTTGATGTACCGAAAAAGGAACACGCATAAATGATGGG
>JAAYYM010000676.1 GCA_012515365.1 Clostridia bacterium | reverse complement strand
GTAAGAAACTGCGCAGGATCAACAAAATTCTTATCAGGATTCCGCTTTACGATCATCGTATTGAGATATTCATCCAAAGATTTAATCCAATCAGAAAAATCACATTCAAAGCTTTGTTTATTAATGTCATTGAAAATATGCTTAATATCTCCGACCAATGGAATACTTGGACCAACATTCTTACCTATTTCAGCAGGATCAACATCTATATGAACCATAATCTTATTTTCAAATATTAAATCCGGCTGAGACATAGCACGATCAGCCACTCTGGCACCTACTACAATCAACAGATCTGCTTCATTAATCGCACGATTTGCATAAAGCTTTCCGTTATTACCAACCATACCATAATACATCGGATGCTCTGTCGGCATTGCACCAATCCCCATCATGGTAGATACCACCGGAATCCTGTAAGTTTCAGAAAACTCTCGCAGCTCTTTTTGAGCTCCGCTTAATAAGACACCGCCACCGGCACAAATAATCGGACGTTTTGCACGGACAAGTTCCTTGATTACCTTTTTAATCTGTACAATATGCCCTTTTACAGTAGGCTTGTATGTACGCAGACAAATATCCTCCGGATACTTAAATTTAGTAATAGGAGCATTTTGTATATCGATCGGCACATCAATCAGCACAGGACCCTTTCTTCCTGTTCTTGCAATATGAAATGCTTCTTTAAAAATCCTTGGTATATCATTAACATCTCTGACTAAATAACTATATTTAACAAATGATTCCACAGCACCCGTAATGTCAGCTTCCTGAAATACATCACTTCCTAACAGCTCAGAATTAACCTGCCCTGTGATACATACAAGCGGAATACTGTCAGCAAATGCAGTCGCAATACCTGTGATCAGATTAGTAGCACCCGGACCTGAAGTGGCAACACAGACGCCTACATCATCTGAAACTCTGGCATACCCACTTGCTGCATGTCCTGCATTTTGTTCTGTCCGGACTAATACAGCCTCTATTTCAGAATCCAGTACACTATTAAAAAAAGGACATATTGCCACGCCCGGATATCCGAACAAAGCTTTTACTCCTTCTTCTTCTAAACATTTAACCATTGCATCTGCGCCAATCATTCTATACACCCTCTCTATAAAAAATAGGATTCAGGCAATTGTGAAACTCACAATTCCAAGAACAGATTTCATAAATTTGTACAAAATAAGTGCGGAGTCAGAACGCCCTCGACGCACGTTTTTGTGCAAATTTATGAAATCTCCCTACCAATGAAATTGTTTCACAATCACTTGAAAAATAGGATACAAAAAATGTATCCTATTTATTATCACATTAACTAATTGTTATGTCAATCAAAAAGTACGTTGTCTTCCGTTTGAAAAGTTGTCTTCCGTTATAAACTTCTGTTATAATTATCGTCTTCCAAACAGTTTTGCTAATGGCGCTACCACGGATTGCAGGTCTTTGATTGCCTGATTCAGAGATTCAATATCAATTGCCATCACCTGATTCATTGCATCGGCCATACTTGTCTCACTGGAAACAACAAGTGAATCTACATCCTCAAGCATACCGGCTATATCTGCCTCTGTCAGTTCCTTTGTCACAGTATCAATGTTTTTCATAACTGCCTGTGCATCTGTCATCATTGTTTCAGTCTGTGCAAGCAGACCATTTACTTTCGGAATAACGCTTATGATCTGGAAAATCACAATTGTCAAAATAACAACTAAAAATACTGTGAAAAACTGTGAGACACGAAGCTGCTTTTTTAAATAATTCATTTGCTTTTCATTATCTTCTCTGATTTCATTCAGTAGCTTTGCCAATACTTTCGTATCATTACTTTGTATTGATTCAATTGAATCCTCATACACGGCCTTTATTTCTTCCTTTTTCTTTTCATGATGTTTCTTTTCAACCGCTTTCACTTCTTTTTGTTCGGTCTTTGTATCATCTTTTACTTCTTCAGATGTTGTTTCCTTTGTTTCTTCGTTTGTTTCTTTGTTTTTCTCGTTGCAGTCTTCTTTCATTTCTTCATTGATTTCTTCTTTCATCTCTTCTGTCTCTTTTTTACTCATATTCCTTTTCCTCCGTATTTGTTCTCATTTATGCTTCCATATTTAATAGTTTCTTTGCAACCTTGACAGCTTCTGCTGCGTCTTTGGAATAGCCGTCTGCTCCGATTTCATCTGCATAATCCTGTGTGATGACTGCACCACCTATCATGACTTTTGCTGTGACTTGTTTTTGTTTTGCGTATTCAATAACTTCTTTCATTTTCTGCATCGTAGTCGTCATAAGCGCTGACATTGCAATGATATCTGCCTGTTCATCAATTGCGCTCTTAACAATAACTTCCTTTGTTACATCCTTACCAAGATCGATCACATGGAACCCATAGTTTTTAAGCATCAATGCAACCAGATTCTTTCCAATATCATGAATGTCGCCCTCTACGGTCGCAATTACGATTGTTGGCATATTGTCAGCCGACTGATCAGTTAATAACATTGGTTCTAAATATTCAATTGCAAGCTTCATTGTTTCCGCACTTGCGATCAACTGTGGCAGAAAATAAATTCCTTTTTCAAATAGTGCTCCAACCTCATTGATTGCAGGCATCAGGATCTGATTTAGAATTTCCTGTGGCGATAGTCCACTCTCAAGCACCTGTTTGGTAATATCTATGGCATTATCCCTGCGACCTTTTAAAATGGTTGTTCTTAGAAGTGTTTCGATATTCTCATTTTTCACTTCATCTGTCTTTGTATCCTTTTTTAAAGAAATCTGAACCTGTGATTGATTTTTGGGCATCTGAGCATTTGCTTCTAAAACTGCATTGGCATATTCAATATATCGAATATCAGAAGCCTCTTTTGCTAATAAAAGATCAGCTGCAAAAGCACTTGATACGAGCAGTTCCTGTGATGGATTTGCTATCGCCATTGTGAGTCCTGCCTGTATCGCCATTGTAAGGAAGCTTGCGTTTATTTTTACACGATCCGGAAGCCCAAATGAAATGTTAGAAAGTCCAACGATTGTTGCCAGACCTAATTCTTCCTTACAGAAACGTATGGTTTCCAGTGTTTCTAAGGCTGCAAATTTGTTGGCACCTACCGTGGTCACAAGTCCGTCAACGATAATATCTTCCTTATGCATTCCTAAAGAAAGGGCACGCTCTAATATTTTACGAATGATCTCTTTCTTTTCTTCAAGGTCCTTAGGCAGTCCTTCATCTGATAACGGTAATAGAATAAACATTGCTCCATATTTTGCCGCCAGAGGAAGCATTGATTCGAATTTAACCTTCTCATAGGAAATGGAATTCATCAGTGCTCGTCCAGGATATTCTCGTAAAGCATGTTCCATGACAGAAACATGGCTTGTGTCAATCGAAACAGGAAGTGATGTACACTGAGTCACTTCCTCAATAGCTCTGATCATGGTTTCGTCTTCATTGATTCCACTCATTCCCATGTTAATATCCAGAAGACCGGCCCCCTGCTCTTCCTGTTGTTGTGCAAAGTCTACGACCATATCAAATTTTTGATTGCGTAATTCATCTTGTAATGCTTTTTTTCCAGTTGGATTGATTCGTTCTCCTACAATTATAAATGGGCTGTTCAGATCAAATGTAAGTGTTTTTCGTTCAGAAGATAAATAACGAACTCTTTCAGATCTACGTTTGATAAACGGATGATTACTTACTTCCTGTACCAAAGCAGCTATATATTCCGGATCCGTACCGCAACATCCACCAAGGATTGTAGCACCCTTATCAATTAAAGTAAGAACACCTTTAACAAAATCTTCTTTTGACATATCATACGAGGTAGAACCATCTTTATTCAGATGTGGCATTCCCGCATTAGGTTTGGCGATAACTGGAACCTGTGCAATTT
>JAAYYM010000675.1 GCA_012515365.1 Clostridia bacterium | reverse complement strand
TTCTATTTTTTCTATTTATTTTCCTACAAAAACTTTACCCTACGAGTGACAAAAAAGTGATAAAACAAAAAATAAGTTGACGAAGTAAATCTGCTATGATATAGTTATCTAACGAGATGAGAACGAAGTCTCTTTTTTTTGCTTAAAAACACACACGCGGAGGTGGATATAATGCGTACAAGAATCACACTTGCATGTACAGAATGCAAAAATCGTAATTACGATACAACAAAGGATAAGAAAGCACATCCTGACAGAATGGAAACAAAGAAATATTGTAGATTCTGCAAGACACACACATTGCACAAGGAAACAAAGTAAGATGAAAGGCCTGGGGTGATGAGAATGAGCGAAGCAGTAGCAAATACTAACAAGGCTCCTAAAAAGAGCTGGTTCAAGGGCTTGAAATCTGAATTTGCAAAAATTATATGGGAAGATAAGAAGACAGTCACAAAGCAGACAATTGCGGTTGTGTCTATTTCTATTGTACTTGGATTGGTAATCGCAATTCTTGACATGGGTCTTCAGTATGGTCTGGAGTTTATTATTAATTTATAAGAAACCTAATATAATTGAAGTGAGGATGATTTTATGGCAGAGGCAAACTGGTATGTAGTACATACCTATTCGGGTTATGAGAATAAAGTAAAAGCCAACATAGAGAAGACCATAGAGAACAGACATCTCGAAGAGGAAATCTTAGAGGTAAGAGTTCCGATGCAGGATGTCGTGGAAATGAAAAACGGTGCCAGAAAATCGGTTCAGAAAAAAATGTTTCCGGGCTATGTGCTTATTAATATGGTAATGAACGATGATACATGGTACGTCGTTCGTAATACCAGAGGTGTGACAGGATTTGTCGGACCGGGAAGTAAACCGGTACCTTTGACTGAAGCAGAAATGAAACCTCTTGGCATAAAGACAGAAAATGTATATATTAATTTCGCAGAGGGCGATACAGTCAGCGTAATAGCGGGCGTATGGAAAGATACCATTGGTGTTGTCCAGAGAATGGATATGGGTAAACAAACCGCAACGATTAATGTTGAATTGTTCGGCAGAGAAACACCGGTTGAAATCGGTTTTGATGAAATTAATAAAATGAATTAGGTATCAATTAGTGTTTTTTCTATAGATACATGTTTTACCGTGGGAGGGAAATGGTTCCCGCCACTACCACAATTTTTTAGGAGGTGCCACAATGGCAAAAAAAGTAGAAGGATATATCAAACTGCAGATCCCTGCTGGAAAAGCTACACCAGCACCACCTGTTGGACCAGCTCTTGGTCAGCATGGTGTTAATATCGTGGATTTTACAAAGCAGTTCAATGCAAGAACAGCAGATAAAGGTGATGTAATCATCCCTGTTGTTATCACAGTTTACGCAGACAGAAGTTTCAGTTTCGTTACTAAGACTCCACCTGCTGCAGTGTTGATCAAAAAGGCATGTAATATTAAGTCTGGATCAGCAGTTCCAAACAAAGCAAAGGTTGCTACACTTTCAAAGGCTAAACTTCAGGAAATCGCTGAGTTGAAAATGCCGGATTTAAATGCAGCCA
>JAAYYM010000674.1 GCA_012515365.1 Clostridia bacterium | reverse complement strand
GCTGGAGATTAACCTCTGAACTGGTAGAAGCAAATGATTTTGCCCCGGTGATCATAAACATACCCACCGAAATTGCGACTATTGCAATGATTGCGACAGTCACCATCAATTCAATTAAGGTAAAACCCTTATTATTCTTACCTATGTTTCTATTCATCATTCACTCGCCTCCAGACGTCCTAATCGATATATACTTTTCCGGTTGCCGGTACCAAAACTACATTTGCTTTACGACTGCCAAAACTTACAATGATCTGATCACAGTATTCTCCTGCACCTGCTCCCGCGGTCATTTTCTTTTGCGCACCTGAGCTTCGATCAAACTGGATATCCAAAGAATTACCACCCGATAAACTGATCAGCGTTCCACTTGGAAAGGTTCTGAATTGTACATCGACAAGACCTGAGCCGATCTTTTGCGGATCTTCAGAGGAAGGAGCTGCTGAAAGACCATTTACAATGTATTCCTGCTTATAATAATCACCACTTGTTGCGTCCTTATAAATGTGCAATGTTGTTTCTGTTTTTCCCATTGTTGTAATCTGTGTTTTCCCGATAGCGGTTTTTAGCTCATTTGCACATGATCTGACATTGGTTCCCCAGATGTAGCCCAGTCCCGCAATAGTAGCAGAACTTAATACTGCTATAATCGCTACAACAATAACCATTTCAACAAGTGAAAACCCTCGATTATCTTTCATTTAATCTGCCTCCGCTACTTTCTATTCCTTACTGTTTCAGCCAGTTTTCATATCGTACGATCTGTGTGAAGTCAATTGCATTATCTTCAAGTTCTTCATCCCCGGGATCACCTGTCAGAGTACCATCAATGATATATTGACTGCCGTCAGTAAAGAAATCAATTGGCCGTTTTGAAGTTGTATCACCCGGTACAAAATATGCCTGAAGTACTTTTGTAAGCTCTGCTTTACTGATCGTTGATGTCGCGCTGTCTATTGTGACACCATCCTCGATCTCGATATCTCCGTTTGCAATGA
This sequence comes from Clostridia bacterium, assembly GCA_012515365.1. Next base: position 3,421 of record JAAYYM010000674.1, on the reverse strand, counting down.
TCAGACCCGTGTAATTGTTAGATACTTTTACATCACCCTTTGCTACGATCAGTCTGACTTTATCAGATGAGCTATAAGAGTAATCTCCGCTTGTAATAACTGCCTTTAGTCCATCAATATCAAAGGTACAGTTTCCACCATTTGCTGCTGTAAAAGCATCCATATCTGCTACCTTGATTACATTTTTAAAAACATCTGCTTTTGCTAATTCATCTGCCTTTAACTGATAATAATCAGGAATTAATTTTGTTTTTAATGCTTTATACATCTCCTGATATTTGGAGATTTCAAGTGCCAGCTGAGCCGATGCAAGCTTTTCAGCTTCTCTGACCTCTGCCTTATCTGTCGGATCCACAGGTGCTGTCGCAGATACCATCCAGTTGCCCTGTGTATTAATTCTTGCAAAATTTGTATTAACCTTAATTCCTGCATCAGATGTATAGATATCAAAATAACGATCCAATTTTTCTTTTTTCAGTCCGTAATATTCTTTAAAATAATCGTTCGCACTATCCTCACTCATGACCAGATAGTAATATACCAAAGTTTCACCATTGCATGGAACAAATACCTTTTGTACTTCACTCGTATAGTCTGAAAGAGATTTGATTCGACCTGATAAGGTTTTCGTATATGCAATTTCTTCGAAGACCTGCGGATCTTCTCCCTCTGGAGGTATCAGATTCTTGTAACGCTCGATATCCTCTAATAAGTGCTGGTATTCATCTGCCGTCATTGGATTTTTTCCATACACAGTGACACCATCTAAAACACCAATGCATTCATCAGGTACCAGATATGCGATCTGATTTCCTTTGACTGCAATGGATTCTCCCATCAGAATATCTTTGTTATCAACAAATGGAGCATTTCCTGATACAGTAGGATCAATTGCTTCTACTGCACGGGACGTACCTATATAGGAATGTCCTGCAACCAATAGTTTGTCAAGCTTAGACATATCGAGTGTTGAATCAATTCCGTTGATAATAATAGCACTGCTCTTTGCTTTATCTAAATTGGAATTACCATATCCATAAAATTCATTTTCAAGATTTACTACAATTCCTTTACTTGGACCTGTGCTAAGTGGTAATCCTGTCACAGCGTCCGGTAATGAATTTGTAGTACCGCCAATCGTTAAGTCATCTGCCAGATAAACAATGGCATGGGAATCCAGCTTACCGCTGTCAATATTGATACTTTCCGCCCATACAGTAGGTACATCCTCCGTGGTAGCTCCGCCCATTGTGAGCTTTGAGTTTGCAGCCACAAGAGAAATATCTTTATCCGTTACGATCTTTGATGCCTGTTGAATGGTCCAGTCATTATTGATAAAAATACCTTTTTTTCCACCATAAATACTACCGTTGATCTTGACAACACCGGCAGTGGTAGAATCATAAAGTGAATTGTTTGCAATCAGAGCATACTTAAAGATATCAGGCATTGTTGCTGACTGCGTAAACTTAATATCAGGAGTAGCAAGCACGATATCAGTGTTAATAATGGACGTTTGTCCCTTCTCATCTTCAAATACCAGATGGAGATCTTCAAGTGAAATATAGGTGGCGTATTGTGTTAATTTGCAATTGGTGCTGGTCAGTCTACGCACTCTGCCAATACCGGCTTCATCAAGTAAAGCCTCATCTACATAAGAAATGAGCTTTGCCATATCATATTTTGTCGGATCTCCTGTAAGTGCTACTGAATCCGTTACTTCCTGCAGATATCTCATTTTGAATTCATAAAGACGCTTGTCCTCAGGCCAGACAGAATAATTCTGTAACACATATCCATAAGAAATTCTAACTGCTTCTGATGCGTCCTTTTGCAGACCGGCTATGATCTGCTCCATAACTGTCTCGGCAGAATAGAAACTCTTTGTCTGCTTTGAATCCGTCACCTTCATCTGATAGTTATTCAGTGACATCCAAAGTATCGTCGCTCCGAGAATTCCTACAAATGCCATTGCAACAATTACAAGTACCATAGAAGAACCCGTATTATCTTTCAGAATCCTCATTATTTTCTTTTTCAATACGCTTCCCCCTTCATAGCATAAACCATTATCTGTTCTTAGAATTTCGTCCTTAATTATCCTTACTTCCGGATACGGTTGTCAGTCTCTGGTCTTCTGGAAAACTTGCTGCCATAGCTCCTTGGTTATAAACGTGTACATAAATATCAAAAATACGATCTTTTACTTCTGAACTAGCTAGATCCTTTACGTCAAATAATCCACCCGGTGTGATGCCAATACTATTATAATAAAGTCTGACATTTACTAATTTAGGAAGGATCACACTTGTATTAATCGCATATAAATTCGTATCAATATTTGTTTTAAGCTTTGTCATTGAGTCTGCTGGATTTGTGATTCCAGGCTCATAAATATCTAACTTACATTTATAACTGTTCTCATCAGACTGTAAGGATGTTCCTGCTGTTGAACGTACCTGCTTTACAATATTCAGATTGACAGGAAGTAAATCATCATTATGATATTCGATTTCATCAGTTGTTCCATTGTAATATGGAAAATAGAACAAATAAATTTCCTTAAGATCTTTCTTTGAAGAAGAATTGTTGAATACAATATTTTCTTCAGGTGCACATACAATATCTGTTTCACCTGCATGCTTTGCTGTATACTGATAAGTCACCTTTACGGTCGTTGTGGTAGTGCCACTAATTACTGCCTGTTCTACGTCAATGATAATCTTGCGATGAAGATCTTCTGCCTTTACTGTATAAGTAGGCGAATACGACGTATTGATATTCGTAAGTGCCTCATTCATTGCATTCTCATCCTCAACATAAAAGGCATCGGTTGCAATATTCATTCTGTTGATCGCTACAACTTCATTCGCATTATGCAGTGCTGTAGCCGGTGATACCGTACCACCTGCGCGGTATGGATTCGCATCGATTTCAATCAATGCATCAAAGTTCGCATGCTGCATCGTAACATCTGCCATAGCAAAATAGTACTTACCATCTGTCTGACCTAGAAATTCATAGTCTACACCGTTATTGTCTGAATACATACTAGCTGTCGTAGAAGCCTTGCTGCCTGCTACTTCTCCTTTTACAACATCGGCATAAGTACGATTTGATGCCCCAATTGCTGTATCTACACGTATCTCCTTTACATCTCCGGCGATCAGAGATCGTTTGATCACCTGAAATTCATTCTTTTTCTTAATGTTAGGATCCGCTGCATTCGTTACATCCGGATAATTAAACTGGTATGCGATTTCCTCTATCGTATTTGCTTTAATACCTTCCACAATATCCTGTGCTGCGGTTGTAATACGTAACAATTTTCTTGCTTTTAAATTTGATCTTGCTGACGATACAAATGTATGAAGCAAAGGAACCACAATAATAGCAAGTATCGTAATTGCTATAAGCAATT
>JAAYYM010000673.1 GCA_012515365.1 Clostridia bacterium | reverse complement strand
TTCGGTAAGAGAATCGAAGCAATTGTTGGCGCATATAAATTACCACAGAGTCGTATTATCAGTGCTTATCCTCATATCAAATCAATTGCAAAAAGAAAGAAAAAAGAGAACGATCAGGAAACATACATAAATCAAGAAAAAGAGATCAATCAAGAAAAAGAAGTAAATCAACAAAAAGAGATAGATAAAGAAAATGATCAATCATAGAGAAAGGATTGTGAAAATGACATGGCTTCTTTAACATTTAAAGGTGGAATACATCCACAAAGTGGCAAGAAACTATCTAAAGAAAAACCAATTTTGCAAGTGCTGCCAAAGGATGAATTGATCTATCCGTTGTCACAGCATATTGGAGCCCCTGCAAAACCGATTGTGGAAATCGGACAGCGTGTCCTTATGGGACAAAAAATAGCAGAAGCAGGAGGCTTTGTATCTGCTAATATCCATGCGTCTGTTTCAGGTATTGTTAAGGCAATCGAGCCAAGACGTATTGTAACAGGTGACCATGCAATGTCTGTGATTATTGAAAATGATGGGTTGTACGAAGAAGCCCCGCCGATTCATGACAAAGAAATGGTTGATATGACAAGAGAAGAGGTTATAGAAATCATCAGAGAAGCCGGTATCGTTGGTATGGGTGGTGCCGGATTCCCTACTCATGTAAAACTTTCCCCTAAAGATCCGGATAAAATCTATTATATCATTGCCAATTGTGCAGAGTGCGAACCATATCTGACATCTGATTACAGACGTATGCTTGAGGAGCCGGAAAAGCTTGTTGCCGGACTTAAGATCATATTATGCCTATTTCCGCATGCAAAGGGAATCCTTGCTGTGGAAGATAACAAGATGGACTGTATCAGAAAGCTTAAGGAACTGACACTTGATGAAAGCAGGATCACTGTAAAGATATTGAAAACAAAATATCCGCAAGGCGCTGAGCGTCAGTTGATTTATGCCACTACGCACAGAGCAATTAATTCGTCGATGCTTCCTGCAGATGCAGGCTGTATCGTTAATAATGTAGATACGATTGTAGCTATTTATCATGCAGTTATCGAAGGCAGACCGTTAACCCATAGAATCGTAACTGTAACAGGGAATGCAATCAAAAATCCACGTAATTTCCTTGTAAAGGTTGGAACAAACTATAATGATCTGATTGATGAAGCAGGCGGATTTATTAAAATGCCTGAAAAAATTATATCCGGCGGACCGATGATGGGCTTTGGAATCTTTGATCTGAATGTGCCTGTTACTAAAACTTCTTCTGCACTTCTTTGTCTGCTCGAGGATGATGTCATGCGTATGCAGCCTACAACCTGTATCAACTGTGGAATGTGTGTTGGCGTTTGTCCCGGGAGAATATTACCTGCGAGACTTGCAGATTTTGCTGAGCATGGTGATAAAGAAAAATTTTTAAAGTACAGCGGAATGGAATGCTGTGAGTGTGGCTGTTGCAGCTATGTATGTCCGGCTAAGCGATATTTAACACAAAGTATAAAATCCATGAGGCGTATGATTCTTGCCGATCGAAAAAAGTAGAAAGAGGTGGAAGTCTTGAAATATGATAAAAGTCTGATGAATGTATCTTCCTCGCCGCATATCAGAAGTAAGCAGACGACAAGTTCTATTATGTTTATAGTAATCCTCGCATTGCTCCCGGCAACCGGATTTGGAATTTATCAGTTTGGACCCAAAGCAGCAGTTATCATTGCAATCAGTATTGCGTCATGTGTTCTTACAGAGTTTGTATTCAACCTGATTACAAAAAGAAAACAGTCAATCAGTGATTTTAGCGCAATTGTCACAGGATTGCTTCTGGCTCTGAATCTTCCTTCAAATGTACCGTGGTGGATTCCGGCAGTTGGCGGTTTTTTTGCTATATTCGTTGTGAAAATGCTGTTTGGCGGACTTGGACAGAATTTTATGAATCCTGCATTAGGTGCTCGATGCTTTCTGTTGATTTCTTTTACTCGCTATATGACAAATTTTCAATTTGACGGTGTATCCACAGCAACACCACTTAGTAATCTGAAATACGGAGTGGCTGTAAACACGATGGATATGATCATAGGAAAGGTACCGGGCACAATCGGAGAAACATCTGTTATAGCAATTGTAGCAGGTGCCTGTATCATGATCTTATTTGGCATTATTGATTTGAAAATTCCAGCCACCTATTTGATTAGCTTTACGGTCTTTTTAGGATTGTTTGGATCACAGGGATGGAATTTTGATTACATAACGGCACATCTTGCCGGTGGTGGACTTATGCTGGGTGCTTTTTTTATGGCGACGGATTATGCCACTTCACCAATCACAAAAGCAGGAAAATATCTATATGGAATGGTCCTTGGAATCTTCACAGGAATCTTCCGTTTATTTGGCGCTTCAGCAGAAGGTGTTTCTTATGCAATTATACTAGCTAATCTGCTTGTGCCGCTGATTGAAAAAATAACGATTCCGAGATGCTTTGGAAAGGGAGGCGAAATTTAATGAAATCTATGATTAAAAATACCCTGGTTATAGTGATCATTACAATTATTTCCGGAGCATTATTGGGCGGTGTGTATACGCTGACAAAAGAACCGATTGCGGTACAAAAGGAAAAAACAAAGCAGGAAGCATGTAAAACGGTGTTTCAAAAAGCTGATTCATTTCGTTCTATAGAGGATGTAAAAGAGGAAACACAGAGTATCTTAGATCAGGCTGGATTTGATCAAGAGTCTATTGACGAAATATATGAGGCGTGTGATCAAAGTGGTCAGAAAATAGGTTATGTTTTGAGCGTTACATCAAAAGAAGGCTATGGCGGTGACATTAATTTCATGATGGGGATTGATATGGAAGGTGTACTAAACGGTATCGAGATTATTTCCATCAATGAAACAGCAGGGCTTGGAATGAAAGCGAAAGAGCCTGATTTCATCAATCAGTTTTCTGATCGTAAAGTACAACAGTTTACACTGACAAAAGGTGGTGCTTCACAGGATTATGAAATTGATGCACTTAGCGGTGCAACTGTTACAAGTAATGCGATGGTAAATGGAGTGAATGCAGGACTTACTTATTTCAATGCTATTTGCGCCAAAGGAGGTGCCGAGACTGATGAGTGAAAATCTAAACCGTTTGTGGGCCGGAATTTATAAAGAAAATCCTACCTTTGTTTTAATGCTTGGAATGTGTCCGACGCTTGCTGTTACTACTTCAGCCAAGAATGGATTAGGAATGGGACTGACGACGTTAGTTGTTTTGGTCATGTCTAATATGTTGATCTCAATACTTCGTAAAGTTATTCCGGATAAGATCAGAATACCGGCGTTTATTGTTATCATTGCTTCTTTTGTAACGATTGTACAATTACTGCTGGAAGGCTTTGTGCCATCTTTATATGAAGCACTTGGGATCTACATCCCATTAATTGTTGTGAACTGTATTATATTGGGCAGGGCGGAAGCTTATGCGTATAAAAAGAATGTGATCAATTCAATTTTTGACGGAATTGGAATGGGGCTTGGATTTACCCTGGGACTGACTTTAATCGGTATGTTCCGTGAACTGATCGGAGCAGGAATGATTTTTGATAGGAAGGTTATGCCAGCAGCATATGAACCGGTAACTATATTTATCCTTGCACCGGGAGCATTTTTTGTCCTTGCAGCATTGACAGCATTACAGAATGTTATTCGTTTAAAGAAGGGAAGAGCAGACGGATTAAATGTCATATGTGATACAGGCTGCGGTTCATGTCCAAATACCGCATGTGCCGGAAAGGCAAAAGAAGCACGTACCACTAAATCGAAAAAGAAAAGAGGTGGCGAAGCATGAAAGAACTCATATTAATTGCAATCGGTTCTGCATTTGTAAATAATGTTGTGTTAAGCCAGTTCTTAGGTATTTGTCCGTTTTTGGGTGTGTCTAAAAAAGTAGAAACAGCTTTGGGAATGGGAAGCGCTGTCATCTTTGTTATTACTCTTTCTTCAGCTGTAACAGGTGCCATTTATCAGTTTATACTGACCCCACTTGATCTGACCTATTTGCAGACAATCGTATTTATTTTGGTTATTGCCGCACTGGTTCAGTTCGTTGAAATGTTTTTGAAGAAAAAAATGAAGGCATTGTATTCTGCACTTGGTGTATATCTGCCTTTGATTACAACTAACTGTGCAGTTCTTGGTGTTGCACTTACAAATGTAAAAAAAACCTACAATATTTTAGAAGGTGTTACAAATGGATTCTTTACTGCTCTGGGATTTTTAATTTCAATTGTTATACTGGCAGGCATCAGAGAGAGGATTGAGTATAATAATATTCCAAAACCATTTAAAGGAATGCCAATTGTATTGGTTACAGCCGGATTGATGGCTATTGCATTCTTTGGGTTTTCAGGAATGCTTTGAATGGAGGAATGAAACGTGGATATGACAGTGATAATAATGGCAGTCTTATGTGTTGGAAGTGTTGGACTGCTGATTGGTATTTTCTTAGGTGTGGCAGACCGGTATTTAAAGGTCGAGGTCGATCCAAGGGAAGAGGAAATCCTGAATGTGCTTCCGGGAAATAATTGTGGTGGCTGTGGATATGCAGGATGTTCCGGTCTGGCTGCAGCAATCGTAAAGGACGAGGCACCTGTAAACGGATGTCCTGTTGGAGGCAGTGAGATTGCAGCTTTAGTTGGAGAAATCATGGGTGTGGAAGCTGCAGGAGCAGTCAGACAGGTTGCATTTGTCAAATGTGCAGGAGACTGTACTAACGCAGCAAATGACTATGAATATATGGGAATAGAAGATTGTAATATGCTTTCTTTTGTTCCAAATGGAGGACCAAAGACATGTGATTATGGGTGTCTTGGTTTTGGCTCATGTGTAAAGGTGTGCCAGTTTGACGCAATTTCAATTTTGGATGGCATTGCATTTGTTGACATCGAGAAATGTAAAGCCTGTGGGCAATGTGTAGATGCATGTCCGAAGCATTTAATTGAGCTTGTTCCTTATAGTAAGAGACATAAAGTAAGATGTAATTCCATGGATAAGGGACCTGTTACGATGAAGGGCTGTAAGGTTGGCTGTATCGGATGTAGTTTATGCGTAAAGGAATGTCCACAAGAAGCCATTAAGGTTGAAAATTTCATTGCAAAAATTGATTATAGCAAATGTAATGGCTGTGGACTATGTGCGAAAAAATGTCCAAGAGGCATTATTAACAAATATTGATGCTTTATTGTAAACCTTGACTGTAAAAGCTCTGATGATCACGTGTTACAAAGATGGCTTCTATGTCATCCAGACGTTCGATCAGTTTCATACCATCTTCTAAACCAAGTATCAGGCAGATACTGCTTAATGCATCTCCGTCTACCGAATGGGAAGAGACAATGGTAACTCCTGCGAGATTATTATCGACCGGATAGCCTGTTTTGGGGGAGAATACGTGATGATAGATATGTTCATCCTTGATAAAATACCGTTCATAAATTCCAGAAGTAACGACTGACTGATCATTTACATCAACAGAGGTTAATACTTGATTTGAGAAGGGTTCTTTGATGCCGATGTGATAAGCGGTTCCGTCTGTACGTGCACCGATTGTCAAAATGTTTCCACCTAAATCAATAATGCCATGTTCTACATTTTGTGAAAGAAGATAGTCTTTTAGACGGTCAGCGATATAACCTTTTGCAATGCCCCCTAAATCAATACGGGTTTTCGGATCTGTTAACTGAACCGTCAAATCATCCAGAAGGTTTATGTTTTGATAATTAACGTGGGACAGCTCTTCTTTGATTGATTCATCAGATGGTACCATACAGGAATCATCAGTAAAATTCCATAAAGAATGAACCGATCCGATTGTGATATCAAAAGCACCGTCAGAGAGCTCACTATATGCAAGGCTTTTTTTGATCAGATCATAGGTCTCTTCTGAAACCTTGACAGGTGAACCATTTGAATGATTCAGCTTATATATGTCTGATCCAGCTGCTGTCTTACTCAATAATCCATCATAGTAAAGGCAGAGCTCTTCACATTTCTTAAGTAGTGTTGTACTGTCAGGCTCATAGAGCGAGATGGTAATGACTGTATCAAAAGCAAGAAATGTGTTTGATTTGATTTCACTTTTTGACTTTGCACATCCCATGCTTGAGGATAGAAGTAAACAAAGGGATAAAAAGAATAGTACATAGATACGAAAATGTGATTGCTTCATTGAGAACCTTCCTTTGCTAGATTTAAGTATCATTATAAAGGATTCGGAAGGTTTTTAAAACATAAGATTTTGAGGTGCGGTTATGAGTTTCTATCAAGATGAAAAAGAGGATGCAAAAAATTATAAAAAGATGGTCAGAATGTGTGTGTTAGCAGCATCATTTGTTCTGCTATTGTTTCTTGCAGCACTTTATATCAATACAAAACCAGATAAAAAGGCAGTTAAGATGAAACAGGAACAGTCTGTTTCTGTTTCGGAAGATGAGATTGTCCTGGGTGAGTCTGAGCTGACTTCAGACCAGCTTGATTTTTGGAAGGAGTATCAGAATACAGATAAACTGAATGACTCAGATACCTCTTTATCCGATCAGGATGAAGCGTTGGTTGACTATGGAAGCCGTGTGCCGGATTCTGCTAAGAAAAAGGAGACTTCGGATCAGAAACAAGATGTGACAGAGGATGAGGATCAGACAGATGCTGTCAGTGACAATCAAGCTCAAACGAAACACAAACTGGCTGATGGAAATCATATTAAGGTTCAAAATGATCAGGATGAAGAAGAGTGGATTGAAATCAATGACTTGATCAAAAAGAATACTTACCAGTTGGAAAGTGGTTTGAGAAATGAAGATCATTTTTTAAATTATTATGAAAATAATCAGTTGGTTTCCAGTAAAGGTATTGATGTATCTAAGTATAATGGTGAAATTGACTGGAAAAAGGTGAAAGAAGCCGGTATCCAGTTTGCTATGATTCGTGTTGGGACAAGAGGTTATGGTACCGGTACGGTAGTTCTTGATGATCACTATGTGAAAAATATCGAAGGTGCTCTTGCAAATGGTATTAAGGTTGGCGTATATTTTTATTCTCAGGCAACTTCAAAACAAGAGGCCATTGAAGAGGCAAACTATACAGTGGCGGCAATTATGAAGTATAAAATCACTTACCCGGTGGCATGTGATGTGGAATCTACCGTAAAAAATGATACTTCCAGAACCGATCAATTATCTACTGCAGAAATTACGGAGTATACCAAGGCATTTTGCGATACAGTAAAATCTTATGGATATCTGCCGATGATATATTCTGATCAGCCATGTCTGCTAAAGAAATTGGATCTGACGGCGTTAGATGAATATGACATCTGGCTTTCGCAGCCAGGTGATACGACGGATTACCCATATCGATATTCGATCTGGCAGTATTCAAAAGAGGGACATGTTGATGGAATTAATGGAAATGTTGATCTAAATATAGGGTTTGTCCGGTTTGATGAAAAGTAACAATATGGAATTATACGGAAATCTTTTTCTCATTATTTAGTAACAATGTAACAAAAAAACACCATATGTGGGCTATGAATTGTTAAATTTATAGAAATGTAACACATTGTAACACAAATGTAATATATATTTGAAAAATGTGTTATACTATATATGGTTGTATGATGAGAAAGGGAGTAATTAAATATGAAAAGCAATTTGATGCAGGTATACAGAATTCTGCGAAGAATTTCTGTTATGACCTATGTCTACAGTGTTTCAGTACTGACTGTAGCGGTTGTCATCTGCATGAGTTTCTTTTGCAATGAACCAAAAAACAAAATTTATAAAACGACAGAAATGATTTCAAACATGATCTATTTGTCAGGGGAGATGACAGATACAGTTTCAACAGGTAACCTGGTGAAACAAGAGGATTCAGCTTTACAGGAAAAGTTGATTTTAAGTGAAGACACTACAGATGAAGTGACTACAGATGAAGTAACAAAAGCATTTGAACATGAGTCTGCTGAAGTCCTGAATGAAGCAGAAAATAGTAACACAGATAATGAGAATAGTAATGAAATTAATGATGAAAAAATGAATACAACCAAAGCTGCATTATCTGAGCAGGACATTCCGATGCCGGTCGATGAATACGAGGTATTATGTAAGATCGTTCAGGCAGAGGCAGGAAATCAGGATGAGAAGGGAAAACTTCTGGTTGCCAATGTTGTTTTGAACAGAGTGGAGCATCATGTGTTTCCGGATACTGTAACTGATGTAGTTTTTCAGGACAACGGTGGAGTCACACAGTTTGCACCAACGAAAAATGGTGCTTACACAAAATCTGAGGTAACAATCGAAACCATGCAGGCTGTTAATCGCGCACTGGCAGGTGAAGATGTATCCGAAGGAGCTTTATATTTTAAAGCCGGAACCGAAAACACTTGGGGAAATCATGAATATTTATTTAGTCATGGAAATCACGTGTTCTTTAAATAAGTATATTATTTGAAGTAACTCGAATTAACTCATTTGAATAAGCAATGAGTGAATGAATCAAGATGGAGTGTATGTTTTAAATGATTGAAACATATACTCCATCTTTTATGTATGTACGTTATTATTGTGTATTGTTAAATTTGTCAGTGTTTTTTGAAATGCTTTAGAGAATTCAATGGAAATATAAAGCTCAGCATATTCTAGTGGTGAAATGTCAGTTACATAATTTAGCAGATACTTTCTATGAATGCCATGCTTCGTCAATTCGTCGACTGCTTTGTTATATGCAATTGCAGCTTCTGTTTCTGTCTGGTAATAACCAACGACATAAGTACT
>JAAYYM010000672.1 GCA_012515365.1 Clostridia bacterium | reverse complement strand
CATCAAAACGAAAAGAGGAAATTTTACTTAGACAGTTGCTGAAATTTCAGTTTCCTTCCCCATTTCATACGCAACCAACGCAGGGAAATACAGATTTTTGGGTAAAACCATATTTAGAAATTCTTAGATTGATATATCACTTTGGAACATTGAGTTTCGATGAAGTAATGCTATTCGGCTTGCAAATGACTTCATATAAAATGTTCGATGACATAGTAAAAAAGATTGAAGATTTTCGTGTTGAAAAGGTAAAATATCAAGGCAAATATAAGCAGTTAAAGGCAAATATCCAAGAAGATATTATTCTGAATTTGTTTGATGAAGAAATAAACAGCGGGCAGATAAAGACAAGAGAGTCTAACGAAAAATCAATAAGGAAATTCATTTCAACCAAATCAAGCAATATGAGGGATTATACTGATGCTTGTTTCCGCTATTTGCGTTCGACTGGAGTTGTTAATGTATCTCAAAGAGGCCGTTCTCTTTCCATAGCAGCCGAAAAGATACCTGATGTTGAATTTATTTTATCCACAGTGGATAGAAATCCTGTTTTCATTGATGACGAGGAAAGATATACGGAAATGTTATATAATTCGACACTTCCGGTCTTGTATACCGATAATGAAGAAGTACTAATACAGAAATTATCGGAATATACAAGTATGACCAGTTCACAAATTTGTGAATTGTCTTTCCACGAGAAAAAGGAGCGTTTATTCGCGGCTATCGAGGATAAGAAGCAAAGTATTCTAAATCAACAGATTGTTAATATCAAGGATTATAAGCAGTATGATGATATTATGAATACATTTGATGATATAGAACAAAAGAACGTCTTGGATATACCGTTGATGTTAGAATGGAATACTTGGAGAGCAATGACGATGCTTGATGGCGGTTCGATAAAGGCTAATTTGAAATTTGATGATAATGGTGTGCCTATGTCAACAGCACAAGGAAATATGGCTGATATATTCTGTGATTATGAAGAATATGGATTGACGGTAGAAGTTACTACTTCCAGTGGACAAAAACAATATGAAATGGAATCAGAACCAGTTTCCCGTCATTTGGCCAAATATAAAAAGGAAACGGGAAAAGATGCATATTGTTTGTTCATAGCACCTAAAATTAACGAGGCTTGTATTGCACACTTCTTTATGTTACATAAAATGAACATTGCGTTTTATGGTGGCAAGTCGGTAATAGTTCCAATTGACATAAATACATTTAGAAAGATGCTGACAGACTCATATAAAGCTTATTATCAACCAAATCCGACACAAGTAAAATCATTATTCGATTATTCATTGGAAGTTGCAGAAAAAGCCGACAATGAAGTTGAGTGGTATACAAAGATAACAGAAAAAGCATTAAATTGGCTTAGTGCATAATGATTTAACAGAAAGGCGAGTGAAATACCTCGTCTTTTTTGTTACCCAAAATCTACAATTTTATATATAACCACAGGTTGGTATAAATAGGGGCTACTGAACAATAACTGTTTTCAAATCTTCCTCTGCACCCCAAACTACAACCATGCTCATTATCACCAATTTTCTGCACCAAACTGGCGCTCGAAGCGCTCTT
>JAAYYM010000671.1 GCA_012515365.1 Clostridia bacterium | reverse complement strand
TGGATGAAGAGGAACAGAAACAATTAGGAGAGTATTTTGAAAAGCTTGATACCCTCATCACTCTTCACCAGTGTGAGTTTCATAAAAATAGGAATTGGGCGATTTTTGCTTGGGAACAGCGTAAGTTCAATGATATGTTTAAGTTTTTACAAAATAATTCTCTTTCCAGAGCGGAGTTGAGTTCTGATGAAGGGGAAGTGATGAATGTCCATTACGGAGATATTCTTGTAAAGTATGGAGAAGTGTTGGATGTAGAAAATGATGAACTAACATATTTGCTTAATGGTTCTCTTGTAGAGAAATACCAATCCTCACTATTACGAAATGGTGATGTTATTGTTGCAGATGCAGCAGAGGATGAAACAGTAGGAATGTGCTGTGAAATAGCAGGTTTGACTACTGAGATAGTATTGTCAGGATTGCATACAATTCCTTGTAGACCGACGATGAAATTTGCAGAAGGTTATCTCGGATATTATATGAATTCCAGAGCATATCATGACCAGTTACTTCCGCTAATTCAAGGCACAAAGATTTCATCAATTTCTAAATCTGCAATACAAGATACAATGCTTATGTATCCAAAGTTAGAAGATGAACAGAAGAAGATTGGCTCGTATTTTAGAAGACTTGATCGCCTCATCACTCTTCACCAGCGGAAGCAAAAATGGCATGAAAATGCCCTGAAATATATAAAAATTACAATCATAACAACAAAGGAGACGATAACTATGCCAGAATTGGAAGCGATAATTGAACAAAAACTGATTGAGCAGTTGGTTTATGGAGATTCTCAGTGGACTTATAGAGAAGATTTGAAAACCGAGGAGGATTTGTGGGCAAATTTCAAATATATCCTTGAGCAGAATAATAAGGATAGATTGAATGGTGAAACCCTTTCAGATTCTGAATTTGAGCAGGTTAAAAACCAGTTGCAGTTTTCTTCATTTTACAAGGCTGGCGAGTGGTTAGTCGGAGAAAATGGAAAGGTGCAGGTTCATGTGCAACGAGATACAGAGCGATTGCATTTGGTGGTTATGAATCATGAACATATTGCAGGTGGTAGCAGTGTTTATGAAGTGATTAATCAGTATAGTGCCTTGAAGACAGATGAGAACGCTACAGCACCGGCTAGAGACAGAAGATTTGATGTTACACTGATGATTAACGGTCTTCCTATGATACATATTGAGTTAAAAAATAAACAACATTCTTATATGGATGGTTTCTGGCAGATTAAGAAGTATATAGGTGAAGGGAAATTTACAGGTATATTTTCGGCTGTGCAAATGTTTGTAATCAGTAATGGAGTAAATACAAAGTATTTTTCTGCTGCAAGTGATACAGAACTTAATCCAAAGTTTATTAGCGGATGGTTGGATAAGGATAACAATCCTGTGGCAGATTATCTTGATTTTGCTAAGAGTGTGCTTCGTATTCCGCAGGCACATGAAATGATAGCCAGATATACAGTGTTAGATGAGGATGCAAAGAAATTGATTATTCTTCGTCCTTATCAGATACATGCGATTGAATCTATTAGAGAGGCTTCCAAAAGAGGAAAGTCTGGCTTTGTTTGGCATACAACAGGTTCAGGAAAGACCTTGACTTCGTATAAGGCAACAAGAAATCTTCTTATGGATATTCCTGCTATTGATAAAGCAATCTTTTTGATTGATAGAAAAGATTTGGATACGCAGACCACAATGGCATTTCAGGCGTATGCAAATAATGATTTGATTGATGTGGATGAAACAGATAACGTGAATGACCTTAAGAAAAAACTGAAATCAGATGATAGGCAGGTTATTGTAACGACTATTCAAAAATTGCAGATATTAATTAAAAAGAGATTAACAGAAGGAACTCCGGAGTACAACAAGATAAAAGGTCTTAAAATAGCATATGTAGTAGATGAATGCCATAGAGCAGTAACGCCGGCTACAAAGCGTGAAATAGAAAGATTTTTTGGAAATTCATTATGGTTTGGATTTACCGGAACACCTAGATTTGCAGAAAATCCGTATCCGCAGATGGGTGACTTGCCTCGTACAACGGAAGAATTATATGGAGAGAGATTGCATAAATACACCATCCAGAATGCGATTCATGATAATGCAGTACTGGGATTCCAAGTAGAGCATCTAGGTCCGAAAACAATAGAAGATGAAACTGACAGTGCGGCATATGATAATGAGACGCATATGTTGAAGGTTTTGGATGTAATATTAAATAAATCATACCATAAGCTTGGTTTCCAGAATGGTAAGGGTAAGACCTATGAAGGATTACTTACAACTAGCTCAATTCAGATGGCACAGAAGTATTATGAATTGTTGAAGAAGGTTAAGAACGGAGAGACAGACCTTGTCATTGATGAAAAAATCAAACAGGTGTTACCAGATTACCCTAAGTTTGCGATTACATACTCTGTATCTGAGAACGAGGAGGGTTCACAGGTAAATCATCAAAAGATGCAGGAGTCACTTGATGATTATAATGGGATGTTTGGTACAAAATATGATATTGCACAGATTCAGGGATACAATGGAAATCTGAATAAGAGATTAGCCAGAAAAGATGCAAAATTCCAAAGCAGACAGGAACAGTTGGATATAGTGATCGTTGTAGACCGTCTGCTGACTGGATTTGATGCACCATGTATGTCAACTATCTTCATAGACAGACAGCCTATGGGACCACATGATTTGATACAGGCATTCTCCAGAACAAATCGTATCTTTGATAAAAACAAATCGTATGGACAGATTGTATCATTTCAGGCTCCGAAGTTGTTTAAAGAACGTGTAGATGAAGCGGTTAAGCTTTATTCTGCCGGAAGTTCAGAAATGGTAACCGGAAATGACTGGGATGAAATCGAGCCGGCGTTTAAAAAGGCACTGGCGGCACTTCGTGTATGTGCAGAATCTCCTTCTGTTATACCGGGGATGTCCTTAGAAGAAAAGAAAGTGTTTGCGAAAATATTCCAGAATTTTGATAAACTGTTCGCACAGTTAAAATCCTTTACCAGATATCAAGATGAAATGCTTTCTGAATACGGTATTACAGAAGAGGAATATTACGATTATGCAGGACATTATCTGAATGTATTAGAGGAAATAAAACCTGGTCCAGGACCAGAACCGGGACCAGAGCCAGGACCAGAACCGGGACCTGATCCGGATTATGAATTGATGGCATACAGCAATACAAAGATTGATTACGAATACATTATCAATCTTATCCAGAATATTGTTTCTCCGAGAGACGATGGCGAAATTATTACACCTGAAGAGAGACAAAAGAAACTGGAAGAAGTTAAGCAGTATGTAGAAGAACTTCGTAAAGAGAATCCTAAGGTGGCAGACATCATGGCAGGTCTGATTTACGAGATTGAAATGGATGAAGATAAGTATAAAGGACAGTCCATTCTCAACATTGTAGAGAATATGAAAATGGAATGTATAGAAAAAGTGGTTGAGGACTTCTGTATCATTTGGTATGCATCGAAGGATGATGTAATGTATGCAGCCACTCATTACAGAAATGGAGTTATTCCAAATGAGAGTGCAATTAAGGCAACAATAGACTTTACCAGTTATAAAAATGCACAGGAAAAAGCATTACCGAAATTCAAGTATTATGCACAAATGATGGCAGAATTAAGAAAGACTCTTGATGAGGAAATAAAGCCGCTCATATCACAATAATAATTATTGCATGAAGCTGCCTCCAACATTCAAATTTGTTTATATCAGCGTAGGCATTATTTGAGAAATGGAGGTAGCTTATGCTAAATGATATGAACAAGGCATCGCTTTTTTGTGAGTACTATAAGCAATGGGTAGATGTTTATAAAAAAGGTGCAATTAGAGAAGCAACAATGGCAAAGTATATGATGACTTTGAAATGGGTCGAAAAACTTGTGCCGGAATTAACACTTTCAGGTTTGACTAGAACGGCATATCAACAGCTGTTAAATGATTATGCCAAGGAACATGAAAGACAGACAACATTGGATTTTCATCATCAATTAAAAGGTGCAATTCTTGATGCTGTAGATGAGGGGTTGATTCAGAGAGACCCCACTAGAAAGGCGATTATCAAAGGTAAAACACCAAAGAGTAAGAAGATTAAGTACTTGAATCAGTTTGAGCTTCATACGTTGATTGCGGACCTTGATATTAAGGAAGAACCTAATTGGGATTGGTTTATTCTGTTGGTAGCAAAAACGGGTATGAGATTTTCAGAGGCTTTGGCAATCACGCCTAGTGACTTTGATTTTTCCAGACAGACATTATCTATCAGTAAAACTTGGGATTACAAGGGCGAAGGCGGATTTTTGCCAACGAAGAATAAGTCATCTGTGAGGAAGATTCAGATTGACTGGCAGATTGTTGTCAAGTTTTCAGAACTGATAAAAGGAATGCCAGAGGATGAGCCGATTTTTGTAGGTAAGGACAAGATTTATAATTCTACGGTAAATGATGTGCTTACCAGACATTGTAAGGCTTGTGGTATTTCTTCTATTTCAATTCATGGATTACGTCACACACACGCATCGCTCTTGCTCTTTGCAGGTGTGTCCATAGCAAGTGTGGCTCGTAGATTAGGACATGCAAGTATGACAACGACTCAGAAGACATATTTGCATATCATTCAGGAGTTGGAGAACAAAGATGTAGACTTGGTAATGAGAACTTTATCAGGGCTGTAATGTAAGTAAATGAATAAATGCTTACGCTGATATTTCTATGAAAATTATAACAGGAGGTTTTGATTGATGTTAAACAATGAAAAACTATTAGAAGCACTAAAAGAATATAAAGAGGTATTTGATTCGAGATGGCTTGATGAGAAATATAAATGGGAGGCTACTAAATGTTTTAAGGATAATTGGGACATAAATGCAGACGATTTTGCTGATATGTTACATCGTGCAACTGATAAGACTTTTAATTTGTTAGCATCCATGAATAATTTCCCTAGAAGAATGATTGTAGAGTATGCCAGACAGGATAAAGAAGCAGTACGCTCTATGTTCATCAATTTGTTTGATGAGACAAAGAGTGTTTCAGACCGTGTAATTAAATTTCAACAGGATGCTCAGGAATTATGTGACAGATTAACGCCGGGATTGCAGCATTATCAGCGTCCGATGTCGATTACAGTTTATATGTGGTTAAGATATCCTGAAAAATGTGATGTTTTCAAGTATTCCATATGTAAAGGTGCATGTGAATATTTGGAGAATGATTTTGTACCTAAGAAAGGAAATACATCACAGAATGTTTTAGGTAATACAAAGTTAATTGATGAAATACTGGAAGTTGTTAATCAAGATAATGAACTTTTGCAAATGTATCAGGAGAAAATGGAAGAGAGCTGTTATGATGGCGGTTCCAATCGTACTCTGGCGTTTGATGTAGCTGTTTATGTTGCTTCTTATTTAAACCAAAAGGAAGAAGTATCAGTAGGTTGGATTGGTGAGGATTACAATCCTGGAATTACAAAAGACAAGTGGCTACAACTGTTAAGTGATAGTTCAGTGTTCAATAAGCAGGCATTAGAAATTGTAGCAAGAATGTATGATTATGGTGGAGAAGCTACTTGTTCACAGTTATCTACAAAATATGGGGAAACGGTCAATTTTTATAATGCTGGCTCATCAGCACTTGCAAAACGCATTTATGATAGAACTGGCTGTGAATTGCGTGTAGATGAAGAGGGAAAAGAAAGACGCTGGTCTGTTTTATATTTAGGGCGAGATGCAGATAAAGATGAAGAGGGTTCATTTGTATGGAAGCTTAGAGAGGAACTTTTACAGGCATTAAAAGAAGCTGATCTTTCTGAAGTTGAATTATATGCGGGTAGTTCGGAGGATGATGTAAATTATTGGTGGCTGAATGCAAATCCAAAGATTTGGAGTTTCTCTGAAATATCTATAGGCGAAGAGCAGAGTTATACACTTTACAATGATAACGGTAATAAACGTCGAATATTCCAAAATTTTCTTGATGCAAAGGCGGGAGATTTGGTAATAGGTTATGAATCCAATCCGGTTAAACAAATCGTAGCTCTTGCTAAGATTACAAGAGAGAATGATGGGGAAAATTTATATTTTGAAAAAGTGGAAGGATTAGGAGTACCGTTAGACTATTTTACTCTTAAAGAAATATCGGAATTACAAAGAATGGAGTTTTTTCAGAATCCTAATGGAAGTCTGTTCAAATTAACAAAAGGTGAATATGATTTCATTATGGATATGATTAGAGAAGAAAATCCGTTACCTGATAGTACAAATGATTTAACATCATATACAAAGTCGGATTTCTTAAGTGAAGTATTTATGAGTGAAGAGAAGTATGATACTCTTAGAAATTTGCTATTGAAAAAACAAAATGTGATTATGCAGGGAGCACCGGGAGTTGGTAAAACTTTTGCGGCAAAAAGACTAGCATATTCTATTATGGGAGTAAAAGATGAGAATAGAGTAGAGTTTATTCAGTTTCATCAGAATTATTCCTATGAAGACTTCATAATGGGATATAAGCCAAGTGGAGAAGGATTTGAACTTCAGAATGGTATTTTTTATAAATTCTGTTTGAAGGCAGCAAATAATCCAGAACTTCCGTATTTCTTTATCATTGATGAAATCAACAGAGGAAATATGAGTAAGATTTTTGGCGAGTTACTAATGTTGATTGAAAAAGATTATCGTGGCACAAAGGCTACTTTGGCATATAATGGATTACCATTCTCTGTGCCTAAAAATCTATATATTATAGGTATGATGAATACAGCGGATAGAAGTTTGGCAATGATTGACTATGCACTTAGGAGAAGATTTAGCTTCTATGCCATGGAACCGGGATTTGAATCAGAAGGTTTTGCTGCTTATATGAATTCTTTAGAAGATGATACATTTGTGGCGTTAATTGATATTGTGAAATCGCTTAATCAGTCTATTGCAACCGACCCTTCGTTGGGTAAAGGCTTCTGCATCGGTCATAGTTATTTTTGTGGACAGAAGAAAACAGAAGAGGAAGAAATGTTGGGTTGGATGTCTTCTGTGGTTGATTATGACATCATGCCTATGCTTGAAGAGTATTGGTTTGATGAACCGGAAAAGATTACATTATGGAGAAACAGATTACAAGGAGTGTTTAATAGTTAATGACAAGTGACAAGGGAATTCTGATTAAAAATATATATTATATGTTGACATATGCATTTCAGGTCCTGCGTCAGACTACCTATGAAAACATTGATGCAGAGGATTTTGATAATATACATGATTTGTTTGCTGCCATTTTGAGTAAAGGTATTTCAGGTCAGCTAAAACAAGGTTTGTATAAGGAATATGTTAATATGTCAGATGAATTGGTGGCTATGCGAGGAAAACTAAATTTGTCTGGAACAATAAAGAATAAAATTCAAAGAAAACAAGTATTATCTTGTGAGTATGATGAACTGTCGGAGAATAATTTGTTGAATCAAATCCTTAAGACCACGATGCTTTTGTTGGTAAAGGAACGAACTGTGAAAGAGGAACGTCGAGCTGTGCTTAAAAAAAGTTTGCTTTTCTTTGGAACAGTTGATTATATTGAACCTTGTGAAATAAGATGGGACAGAGTTCATTATCATAGGAACAACCAGAGTTATAAAATGCTTCTAAATGTTTGCAGGTTAATAATTGATGGTATGCTACTTTCTACTGAGCAAGGAGAAATGAAATTAGCAGGATTTCTTGATGAACAAAGAATGAGCAAATTATATGAAAAGTTCATTTTGGAATATTATCGTCTGCATCATCCGGAATTACACGCAAATCCTGACCAGGTAAAGTGGAATTTAGATGATGAAAATGATATGTGGCTTCCAAGTATGATTACTGATATCACATTAAAAAAAGCAGGTAGAACGCTGATTATAGATGCTAAATACTATGGTCAGCAGATGCAAAAGAATTATGATATACAGTCGTTTAGAAATGCTAACTTATATCAGGTATTTACTTATGTTAAAAATATGGATGTTAAGCATGATGGAAGTGTATCTGGTATGTTGTTGTATGCAAAAACAGGGGAAGAATTTCAACCGACGAATAAATTCAAAATGGATGGAAATGAAATCAGTGTATGTTCATTAGACCTTTCTATGCCATTTGGAGAGATATCCGGACAGTTAGAAAGAATTGCGACAGAGTATTTTTCTTAACAAGAGTACTATTTTAGATGGAAGGTGAATGTATTGGATATATCATATTATAAATTGCCGCCTATTTATAGTAGGCATGGGAAAGAGTGTTACTTAGACCCGATAAGAAACAAGTTAATATACATTACACCGGAGGAAACTGTAAGGCAGCGCGTAATAGTTTTTTTGCTCGAAAAATTGGAAGTTCCTAAGGATATGATATCTGTGGAAGAACATTTATCACATTATCATATTTCTTCTAAAAGAAGGGCAGATATCATTGTTCATGCGATGAGGGATGATATAAAATACCCGATTTTCATTGTTGAGTGCAAGGCGCCGGATATTTATTTGGACGAAAAAGCACATGTTCAAGTATTTGATTATTGTGATGCATTGGGTGCAAATTATGCATTGGTAACTAATGGTGTAGATGTATTTGCTTACAGGTATTCTGAAGAAAAGCAAGAATATGAAATATTGAATGATATTCCAACTTATGAACAGATGTTAAATGATGAGTATGACTTGTTAGAACCATTAGAAATTCCTGAAAGAATTCCTTTTGAACGTATTGAAAATTATTTGGCAGATGTTTTTAAGGAATATCCGGAAGATTATTTTGGAGCTGACATTAGTAAATCTACTCCGATGAATCTTGCTAAAGCTGCTTTCAATCTTCAAGAAGCACTAATGGATATCAGACATAAAATGCCAATAGGAGATTATGGTTCTTTTTCATTAATTGAAGATTATGGAATCAGGTGGCTTACATATGGAAATGCAGGTGGTGGACAATTCAGTGCTCCATACCGTTCCTTTTTAATTGATTATAAAGGAAATACGGAGTTTGTTTCATTTTCATTTAGCACATATGGTCGTATAGAAAAGGAAAGTGCTGTGAAAACATGTATATGTGTAGCTCATGATAATGAAAGGGAAACACATCATGCATTACAATTATCTGTTGATGACAATGTTAAGGTTATTGATGACACGGTTACTTTTTACCATAGTGGAAGAATAGCAGTTGGAAATAAAGGGAGTGGAAAAATAGACGAACTCCGAGAATTTATCAGAGAAAGTTATCCGCAGATAATTGATGGAAATAGATTTAATTTGGGTACCTTAAGGAATAATTGTCTTTGGAATATAGATCAACCAGATGTGATTCAGTTGCTTGTAAATTGTATTACCTATGCACTTATACGAGATGAGTACAGGGAGTATGTGAAGCAAAGATAACCGGGAAGGTGATTTGATGGATGAAATACAGAAGTGTAATGAGGCAGAAAGGATAATATCTTGGTGGAAATCCATGGATGAGCACCAGGGAATATCTTATGTCGATAATGTATCAAAGCCATTATTGGAAATATATGATGGTGATTTAGCTGGAATTATGACATTTTTGGAAAGCATATCTGTTGACGATTTGGAAATTGTCTCAGGTTGCTTTGAAGATATCTACAGAAAATGGACAACATATGATGTATGGGTGGCTCTCGGTAGGCTTGAGGACAAGGTGATTGCAGTTAATTGTCCGTGGAAAATAAAAGCGAAACAGGCTTACTTAGAATATGAGGATGAACCGACATATTTTGATACCTTTATGCATGATGATAAATACATTGTGCATGGAGAAATACTTATATATTGTTTTGATAGTGAATTTAGAAAGATGTGGGATTTCTCTGCAAGAGATATCTGGGTTAGACAGGATGGATGTCAGGCTGTCGTTTTACATGATGAATATATTGAGTTATATGATTGGTTGGGGTATTCGTATAAGCTTGGATATGATGGAAAAGAAATCAAGGATATCTAAACTGATATATGGGAGGATTATATATGCCAAATACAAGGTGGTCTAATTTGAGTTCGTTGCAATTAGGAAAATATGGAGAATACTACGCAAAAATGGAATTTGCATCATACGGTTATGATGTATATACTTCGGAAGTGGATGATCATGGCGTGGATTTTGTTGCAAAAGATACAGTGACGGGTATATTTTATGAGGTCCAGGTTAAGGGATTATATAAAGCGTCATATGTCGTGTTGCCTAAAGATAAGTTAAATGTTGATGACAGACATCTTGTGTGTTTTTTGCATTTTGTGGAGAATGAATTACCTAATGTATATGTAATACCAGCAACGGTTTGGAAAACACCTAATTCTTTGTTTGTAGACAGGAATTATGATAAGCCCGGACAAAAAAGCAAACCTGAATGGGGTATAAACGTTTCAAAAAAAAATATGGCATTATTGGAAGCATATAGAGCGGAAAAATTTTTTGAGAATAGGAGTATATAATGTGTTTTATAAAAACTGTTAGAGGGGATATTACGAAAATTCGTGATGTAGATGCAATAGTTAATGCTGCAAATTCTTCACTACTTGGAGGAGGTGGTGTTGACGGTGCGATACATAGAGCTGCTGGTCCAGAGTTATTGCATGAATGTAGATTGTTAGGAGGCTGTAAAACTGGACAAGCTAAACTAACGAAAGCGTACAATCTTCCATGTGAATATATTATCCATACAGTAGGACCGGTATGGAATGGCGGAGAGAAGAATGAAGAGGAACTGCTTGCTAACTGTTATTATAATTCTTTGAAAGTAGCAATGGATAATGGAATTAGAAAAGTAGCATTTCCATCCATATCCACTGGAATATATCGTTTCCCGGTGGAAAGAGCCGCAAATATTGCAGTTAGAACAGTGGCAAGAGTTTTGGCTGATAATGAAGATAAATTTGACTTTGTAGAATGGGTGCTCTTTGATGAAAATACTGAGAAAGTATATGAATTAGAAGTAGACAATTTATATGCTGAAAATAAGTAGAAGGAGGAACTGCTATGCCGTTTAAGATAATTAGAAATGATATAACGAAAGTAAAAGCGGATGCTATTGTGAATACTGCAAATCCTAAACCGGTATATGCAGGCGGTACTGATAGTGCTATATATCATGCAGCTGGTGTTGATGAATTGTTGGCTCAGCGAAAAGAAATTGGGTGCATAGAACGTGGAGAAGTAGCTGTAACAGATGCTTTTGCGTTAGAAGCAAAATATATTATACATACAGTTGGACCGGTATGGGTGGATGGAAATCATGATGAGTTCCGTATTCTTGAAAATTGTTACATTAATTCACTTAAAAAAGCATTAGAGCTTAAGTGTGAAAGTATTGCATTTCCACTTATTTCAACTGGAGTCTATGGATTCCCGAAAGACAAGGCATTGCAAATTGCGGTTTCTGCGTTTAGTAAGTTTTTGCTGGAAAATGAAATGCAGATTATTCTTGTGGTATTTGATAAGACTTCATTTCAGCTTTCCGGCCAGATAGTTGGAGAAATTGATTCCTACATAGATGCAAATTACGTAAGGAAAAGGCGTAAGAGTGAGTATTCGTCCCGTTCTAGCATTGGAAGAGAATTACGTGGAGGTTGTGCTTACGAAGATATTTATGAGGAATGTAGTTATTATGATGTAGAATCAGCTGCCTTGGAAGAAGATATGTTAATGTTTCCACCTGCCTCAATGAATATGTCATTGGAGGAGGAACTGGAACAAATTGGTATGTCGTTTCATGAAAAACTTTTTGAGTTGATAGATAAATCAGGGCTTGATAATAAGGATGTTTGGAAAAGGGCAAATCTTGACAGAAAGCATTTTTCGAAGATACAGTGTGATATGAATTATCATCCAAAGAAGAAAACTGTAATGGCGCTTTGCATTGCGCTTAAGCTTGACTTGGAACAATCAAAAGATTTATTGGCGAGAGCGGATTGGGCATTCAGTCCAAGTAGTAAAGTTGATTTAATTGTGCAGAAAGCAATTATTGATAAGCAGTATGATATTATGCAGTTGAATGTTATGTTGTTTAAGTACACGAATGAGATATTGGGTGTATAAGAAATGGGG
Source organism: Clostridia bacterium (assembly GCA_012515365.1). Next base: position 20,179 of record JAAYYM010000671.1, on the reverse strand, counting down.
ATTTTGAATTTGATGTTATGTTTTTAAGGAGGATATATCATGAAAACAATAGCAATCATAGATGATGATATCCATATTGGAGATATGTTGACAGAAGTGTTAACGGAGGAAGGATATGAAGTTTTACGTGCATATTCCGGCACAGAAGCGTTATATCTTCTTTCGCAGAAGAAACCGGATTTGGTTCTCCTTGATTTGATGTTGCCGGGATTGTCGGGCGAAGAGGTTCTTCCACATATAGAGAACATTCCGGTGATTGTGATTAGTGCAAAAGTGGATGTGCAGGATAAAGTTAATCTGTTAATGAGCGGTGCGGCAGATTATATGACGAAACCATTTGATACAAAGGAATTACTTGCCAGAATTTCTGTCCAGTTACGAAAGTCTGAAATGCAAGGGAATGTGGAGGCTATTTCTGTCGGAGATTTGAGTTTAGACAAAATGGCACAAACCGTTGCGGTGAATGGGCAGGAAGTGAAACTTACAAGAACAGAATATGCCATTATTAAACTTTTGATGGAAAATCCGAAACAGGTTATTGCAAAGAGTATCCTTTTGGAGCGTATTAGTATGGATACACCGGACTGCACGGAGCGTTCCTTAAAGCAGCATGTCAGCAATTTGCGTAAGAAGTTGCAGGATGTAACTGGTATTGATTACATCGAAACGATATGGGGAATTGGTTTTAAACTGGCAGAACAAAAATCTTGACGAAATCTTGACGTTTTTCTTGACCACTTTCTTGACTTTTGTTTTGTATACTAAAGCCGATGAAGGAGGTTGCAAAGATGAATTATGTTTTACAAACAAGCAAGCTGACCAAAAAATATAAGAATTTTTGGGCGTTAAAGGGCTTAAGTATGCATATTCCACAGGGTTCTATTTATGGACTTGTAGGTAGAAACGGTGCAGGAAAAACCACATTGATTCGTTTGATATGTGGATTACGAAAACCGACAAAGGGCGGATATGTTCTGTATGGTGTGAAGAATACAGATGTACGAATTAGTAAAGCCCGTCGCAGAATAGGGGCCGTTGTTGAGACTCCGGCTATTTATCTTGACATGACGGCGGAGGATAATTTAAAGCAGCAGTGTCTCATTAAGGGTATACCGTCCTATGATTCCATTCCTGCTCTTTTGGAATTGGTAGGACTTGCAAATACCGGAAAGAAAAAAGCAAGGAATTTTTCTCTTGGTATGAAGCAGAGACTTGGAATCGCAGTAGCTCTGGTTGGAAATCCGGATTTTTTGATACTTGATGAACCTATCAATGGATTAGACCCACAGGGAATTATTGAGATTCGAGAACTGATATTAAAATTAAACAGAGAATATCAAATTACAGTATTGATTTCCAGCCATATTCTAGATGAGCTTTCTCGTCTTGCTACACATTATGGCTTTGTGGATGATGGACGAATCATTAAGGAAATCAGTGCAGAGGAATTAGAAAGTATTTGTCAGAAATGTCTATATGTTGAAGTTACTGATACCAGAGTTCTTGCCGGAGTATTGGATGCAAAGGGAATTGGATATGAGATTCTATCAGATACAGAGGCTAATATTTATGGTCGAATTAATCTGACACAGTTAATTATGGCATTACAAAGAGTAGGTTGTGAGGTTATCACTTCTAAGGAGCAGGATGAAAGTCTTGAAAGCTATTTTATCAATCTTATTGGAGGTGAACATCATGACTAAGTTATTACGTGCGTGTGTACGCAGATATACCCACAATATTATTTTCTGGATTACTATTTTACTTACACTGGGAATTGGAATTAGCATTGCTTGCAAGGCAAGGGTGGCATTTTTTGACGATGCAATGGTGATTGCACAAATGGTCATTCTTGCTGTAATGATTTCCATGGTGGTAGGTAAAGAGTTCAGAGAAGGTATTTTCCGAAATAAAGCAATTGCAGGTCACAGTAAGGTATCCATTTTTCTTGCAGAGCTGATTTCGGGTGTGGGAATCGCATTTGTATTATATTTCTTATGTGCTGTCATTTTTGTGGTTATCAATTTTTATGAAGTACCTTTATTACCGGCAACTTTGATTGTTAAGATATTTGTTGATTATATTTTACTGAATATGTGTCTTGCTGCTATCTTTGTAACGGTAAGTTGTTTGTTTTCCCATCAGGCGGTGGTTGCCATTATTAATATTGTTTTAGTACTTCTTATGGTAGTATGCAGTCAACGTTTTTATGGGGAGTTGTCACAACCGCAATACTATGAACGCTATGAAACAGTAAATTCAGAATGGATAGATGAGAACGGAAATATTCGTTATAAAGAAGTAAAAGTGGAAGGTTCTGAATATCTGGTTGATAATCCGACTTATGTGGGCGGAGTGAAGCGTGGTATTTATGAAACTGTTTTTAATCTTTCGCCTTATGCACATATCATTGAATTTGTATACTTTAACATGGATTGGTATGGATATGATTATTTTATGAACAATCCTATAGATGGTATGACCGGTGAAGAAAGATGGGAACAGGCTATTGCCGATAATGAATTAACGGAAGAAACGATTTCTATGTTTGAAGTGAATTTGTTTTACTCATGTATTCTCTTCATCATGGTAAGCTTTATTGGCTGTGTTGGATTTACAAGAAAAGAATTAAAATAATAAAAGGAGTGAGAAAATGCTTTTGCCATGGATTTTGTGCAGTATTTTAGCCATCCTATTGGTGGTTGCTGTGATAAAGATTATATTGCTGAAAAAGAGCATGAACGAAATCTGCTCTGATTTTCAGTATAGTATTGCGGAAGATACCAATGTGCAGATTGCTGTTTCTTCCGGAGATAAAACGGTAAGAAAACTGGCAAGAGCAATTAATCACGAACTGGCTGGATTGCGTAAATTGAAACAGCAGTATGCAAGTGGTGACAGAGAATTGAAAGACGCGGTTACGAGTATTTCCCATGATTTAAGAACTCCTTTAACTGCAATCAGCGGATATTTGGATTTGTTAGAGCGAGAGGAAAAAAGTGAAAAGGTACAAAAGTATATTTCGCAAATACAAAATCGAACGGAGAATTTGAAAAGTCTGACGGAAGAATTGTTCCGATACAGCGTGGTTACAACAACCAATGAATTAAAACCGGAGCGTCTGAATATGGTCCGTGCATTAGAGGAGAGCTTGCTCTCCTTTTACGGCGTTATGCAGGAAAAAGGAATTGAGCCTAATGTTACGCTTCCGGAGGAACCGATATGGCGTGTATTGGATGCAGGAGCTTTGAATCGTATTTTTTCCAACATTATCAGTAATATAGTGAAATACTCCGATGGAGATTTGTCAGTGAATATGGAAAAAAACGGACGAATCACATTTTCTAATTTAGCGAAGTCTTTAAGTACAGTAGAGGTGGGAAGATTGTTTGACCGTTTCTACACAGTGGAAGTCAGCCGTAATTCAACAGGCTTGGGATTATCTATAGCTAAGGTATTGATGGAGCGAATGGGTGGTAATATTTTTGCAGAATATAAAAATGAACGATTATATATAATAATTGATTTTTCAAATCTACAGAAATAAATGTTCAGAGCTAAGTGAGGTATCATTTGGCTCTTTTTCTATTAAAAATTGACCAAAATCGGATTTAGAACGTGTTATAAGTGAAAGTACATAAAATGTATCATTACGGAGGATGGTAATATGGATATTATGAAGGAACTCAAAAGTATTAAAAGTATTGAAATGTCAGAAGAAATGAAAGAGAGAATTTTGAAAAATATCAATAAAGTTATGAAAGAAGATGGTGTGAAAACTTCTAAGAGAAATGAAGAATTGATAGAAAAACGTCAGTAATACTGGCGTTTTTTTCTTTGCAGGAAAGTGTCGCCGGTTCAGCGACCATATTCTTATTAATAGGTCTTATAATTAACTTGTAAGAAAGAGAAAACAGTTTATATCGGCAGCAGTCGGAGATAGGAGGGTTTTATGTACGGAGCGATATTAGGTGATATTATTGGTAGTCCCTTTGAATTTGACAGAGGAGATAAGAGTAAGAATTTCGATTTGTTTACAAAAGGATGTGAATTTACAGATGATACCGTTATGACGATTGCTGTTGCAGAAGCGTTGATTACGGTTGGACTGGATGCGGAAAAGTATGATATTGCGGAGGCTGTTATTAGTAATATGCAAGCGTGGGGTAGAAAATATCCATACGCTGGTTATGGTGGAAGATTTAGACACTGGCTGACAGAAAAAAATCCCAAACCGTATAATAGCTATGGAAATGGTTCTGCAATGAGAGTATCTGCTGTAGGCTGGTTGTATCCTACATTGGAAAGGACTAGAGAAGTAGCTATATATACGGCTGAGGTAACACATAATCATCCAGAGGGAATTAAGGGAGCAGAAGCAACAGCAAGTTGTATATTTTTGGCAAGACATGGAGCAAATAAAGAACAGATAAAAGAATATGTTGTTAATGAATTTGGATATAATTTAGACCGTACTCTTGATGAGATTAGACCGGGATTTCATATGGATGAGTCGTGTCAGGGGACTGTACCGGAAGCAATCATTGCATTTTTAGAAGCAGAAGATTACGAAGATGCAGTAAGAAATGCTGTTTCGCTTGGTGGAGATACTGATACTTTGGCAGCAATAGCCGGAAGTATAGCAGAAGCATATTATGATATGTCAGCTATTTTAAGAGCTGAATGTAGAGCGAGAGTAAATATGGATATTCTTGAAGTGATGGAGTTGTTTGATGATGCAATTGGAAGGATACCTTTTGATGCTGAAGAAAATGAAGATTTATCAGGGAATGAGGCTATAGAGATTGCTATTAATCAGTTATATGAACAGGATGATAAAGAAAGTTTTCTGTTTTTGCTGACAATGTTGTGTTCAAGAATGAAAAATGAAGGACATGCATTAGTTCCGTTTATAGAAGTTGGAGAGGGATTTCTATCCGATATGGATGTATATCAGTTAAAAGAAGGAGATACCGTCACGCTGGATCATGATGTGAGACTTAGAATGGATACGGTTACAGAAAATAAAGAGGAAGAATGGCTGTATCTGTTTACATGTGAAGCTGAATTGCGAAAGCAGCAATGCGGAAATGTGATTATGTCAATACCAATTGCTGATATGTTACGAATTGCATTAGACAGTGATAAAGTATTAGGTCTTGTAATCAACCCATTCGGCAGGTATGTGAAGTTTGATAAGGATATACTTAAGTTGTTGTTGGATGAATTTGAAAGAGACTGGAAAGAAGAATAGGAGGACGTATTATGGAAAGAACAATTCGAGTAACAGGAAAAGGTAATTTATCTGTAAAACCGGATATGATTAGACTTATTATGACAATCGAAGGAATGCAAGAGGAATATGATAAGGCAGTAGAGCAGTCAGCATCAATGACAGAAGCTATTAAGGATGTATTTGAGAGTTTGGATTTTGAAAGAAATAGTGTTAAAACATTGTATTTTAATATTAGTACTGAATATGAAAGCTATCAGGCAAAGGACAAAAGTTGGAAAAGAAGATTTATTGGCTATAAGTTTGTTCATCGTACAAAAGTAGAGTTTCCATCAGATAATAAACGATTAGGAAAGGTATTATATGCGTTAGGGCATTCTGCTGTGTGTCCGGAATTTAGAATTGAATATACTGTTGCAGAACCGGAAAAGTGTAAGAACGAATTGTTAGCACGTGCTGTAGCTGATTCAAGAGAAAAGGCAGAAGTTCTTGCTAAAGCAGCAAATGTTTCGCTTGGAGACATCATAACGATAGATTATTCTTGGGGCGAAATTGAGTTTATAAGTCGTCCTATGGAGCATATGATGCTTGAAGAGTGTTGTATGCGTGAAGCACCAGTTGGAGGAGCATATGATATGGACATTGATCCTGATGATATTGATGTTTCAGATAATGTAACAGTTGTTTGGAAGATTTGTTAGAACGGAGGGATTTTAGTATGATGTCTTCAATCTACTATGGAAAAATTAAAGAAGAAAGGCTAGCTACATGGCAGGACAATTCAGAACCTTATGATATTTTAGTTGATAATCATGAAATACATAGGGTAGGTGGATGGAGTTTTCTTGATTATGCAAATGCTAATTTTTCTGATAAAGTGCAGGTTGATTGGGGGAGCTTTGCTTATAAGTGTTCCGGTAAACAGTTAAAGAAATTTCAGAGGAAGACTCTGTGTGAAATTGAAAAAATTGAAAATGTGAATGATGAAGAAATATATGGAGTAGTTTTTATTGAATTATATTAGAGAATAACTAAAAGCCAGCCCGGTGTGAAGGGCTGGCAGCAGGATTTTCTTATTTAGATTTATTCATCGTCTAAAGTGAAAATCTGTTCTACGGTTAGATTTAAGTAACGAGCAAGACGGAGAGCATACTCAACAGATACATTTCGTTCTCCGCGCTCAATGCGACCAATGGTGCGACTACAGGAACCGATAGCAAAAGCCAGATCATCTTGATGAATATTACGTTCGGCTCTGATTTGTTTCAGTGAATTTGATACAGCCATGTTATCCCCTTCTTTCATTCTGTAGTAGGGCGGTGCCCCCGATGGTATAATTTTATAAAATTATAAGTCCCATTGTTTGGACTCAACCTACGACCTTGCCGAAAACCTTGAAGTTTGTTTCAGCCTTTATCGGAATAGGGTCGTATTTTTTATTTAGTGATACAAGGAATAATCCGTCAGTATCATCTTTTAATTTCTTGCAATAGGCATCACCGTCAAGATAGAAAATGCCGATTTCACCATCAGTCAATGTGTCCTGCTGATGAATCCATACGATTTGTCCATTTATAAATTGTGGTTCCATACTGTCACCACTGATACGAATGCCAAAGTCAGCCTCAGCAGGAACTTCTTCACCTACTTCTAACATAGTAAAATCATCACTGTCCAAAAAACTACCGGTTCCGGCAGAAGCAGGAATATCAAATAATCGGATACTGCGTCTGAATGGAATAATAGTAGCCTGCACTGGTTCATACATACCGGATTTCTTTAACAGTTCTATGTATTCAAGAGCCTTTGCTTTCCCTTCTTCATTAAGGGAAGATAAAGGATTGTCAGGATTTTCTCCGTAACGGTCTCCATAGATATCAGTAATGTTTAATATTTTGCACAGAAGCAGTAAAACAGAGCTGCTTGGCTCGGCAGCATCTTTTTCCCATGTGGAGACTGCCTTATTGGTAATATTAACACCATAAGTTCCAAGCATCTTAGATATATCTACTTGGGATAATCCCATCTTTTTTCTGTGTTTTGCAATAATTTCGCCTAATGAACGCATGATTACGCCTCTTTTCTGTTAAATGTTTGTAGCTATAGTATATAACACATCAATCATTAAATCAACAAAAATCTAATTTTAATAGACCAGACAACCAAAATGTCACTTGAAATCCAATACGAGTGGATATATACTATCCCATGTGAGGAAGTGATACCAAGAAAGTATTTCGGGTTTATTTCCTTCAAATATGCAGATAGGAGGAGACCAAATGGCAGGCAGAGTAATACTTCACAGCGATATCAATTGTTGCTATGCAGCTATAGAGCATTTACATCGTCCAGAGCTCTCAGGTAAACCACTTGCGGTGGGTGGTGACCCGGAGAGCAGGCACGGTATTGTTTTAACAGCAGACTATATCGCCAAAAGGTATGGTGTTAAAACTGGAATGGCTTTGTGGGAAGCAAAGCAGCTTTGTCCTGAGATTACTTTTGTTCCGCCGAGAATGGACCTTTATCTGCGATTTTCAAGGATGGCTCATGAGATATATGCAGATTACACGGATTTACAGGAACCTTATGGAATTGATGAAAGCTGGCTGGATGTAACAGACAGTGCAAGTATCAAGGGGGACGGATATTCTATTGCAAATGAGATAAGCAATCGGATGAAGTCGGAGCTTGGTATTACCGTAAGCATTGGTGTTTCATTTAATAAGATATTTGCGAAGCTAGGGTCAGACTATAAGAAACCGGATGCAATTACTACGATGTATGAAGATGAGTTTCGTGCAAAAGCATGGAATTTGCCGGTGGGAGATTTGCTGTATGTGGGACGAAGCACAAAACGAAAGCTTGATACCCTTGGGATTCATACAATCGGAGAACTGGCACGGACGGATGAAGCAATTCTTATCGGTATGCTTGGTAAGATGGGAAGTGTCCTGTGGGCATTTGCCAATGGATATGATGACAGCCCAGTTCGCAAGGAAAATACCAGTGCTCCGGTTAAATCCATAGGGAATAGCACCACGACTTATCGGGATTTGATAAATGATGAAGATGTAAAGATTATCATTTATGTTCTGGCAGAGAGTGTTGCAGCAAGACTTCGTGAGAACGGTTTTCGGTGTCGGGTAGTGGAAATCAGTATCAGAGATAATGAATTGTATTCTTTTACCCGTCAAAGGAAGATAATCAATGCTACTAATATCACGGAAGAGATAGCAGCAGAAGGTTATCGTCTGTTCAAAGAGAACTATAATTGGAGAAAACCGATTCGCAGTGTCGGAATCAGAGGAGCTGACCTTGTAAATGACAACTACTGGGAACAAATGGATTTGTTCTGTGATTTTCAGCTTAGGGAGAAGCGAATGAAAGTGGATGCGGCTGTGGATGACATCCGCAGAAGGTTTGGTTTTTATAGTATTCAAAGGGGAATTATGTATCAGGACAGAATATTATCGAAGGTGAATGCGAAAGAAGACCATACAGTACATCCACATGGATATTTTAATCAGTAAAGGAGTTGGACGGAAGTGACACATAATAAATTAACCAAGAGACAACAGCTTGTGTATGATGGGATAGTTGAGTATCAGAAAGAACATGGCTTTGCACCGTCTATCAGAGAGCTTTGTAAATTAAGTGGTCTTGCTTCAACTTCCAGTGTGTATGCACATTTGAAGAGTTTGGAAGATTTAGGCTACATTAAGAGAAAAGAAGATGCACCAAGGGCAATTGCAATCATATAGGAGGATTCTATGGAAGGAAATAAGGTTTATGTCGATGTAACCGCAGAGTTCAGTGCCGAAGGGGTATTAACTCCGAAAAGCTTTCGCTGGACGGACGGTAAAGTATATGAAATTCAGAGGGTAAAAGATGTTCGCAGAGCAGCCAGTCTTAAGGCAGGTGGTGTAGGTATGAGATATACCTGTGTTGTGAACGGCAAAGAGAGTTATCTTTATTATGAAGATAATAATATGTGGTTTATGGAGAGAGCCGGAGCATAGCTGATGTGTCGAAAGTGACACTCAGTTGCTTCCAGACCGATCAGCAACAGGGTTGTGGGTGGCATAAGAGATAGTTGTCACATCGGAACTCCACACCCGGAAGACTTGCAAAGGTGATTTCCCTTCCTGAAGCGAGTACAAAGTTGAAACATTGATTTTGTATGGCAAAGGAGCGAACTGAAGTTGATAGAGAATAAAATAATACAGATACATTGTAAACAATGCAAAAAGCATTTTTTTGATTATATGGTGGAGTTTAATGAAAATAGTGATAATGAAATCGTGATGCATGGGATTTGTATGAAATGTGAGCGATGTAAACGTGTGATTACATTTAAAAAATATACGCAAGGATATTTGGTTAGTCACAGCAAGAAAGGTATCTTTAAGATATAAACTGAATTAGGGCTCACCTGATAAGGGCAACATATTTCGTAAACAGCTACACAGGGTGTAGTGAAATATAGTTAAGCACCAGAGACGCAGGGAAAGTTGGATAATAGTGATTATCTGATTTTCTTTGCGTCTTTTTTGTTTTGTTATGTAAGTCATTATTAAAAATATTACATTGTGAGAAATTTGTCGAAATGTGTTGACATCTTCTGGAAAATAATGCTAATATTTAAGGTACAACTGAATATTGTGTCGTCTAAAATCAAATGAACGAATATTAAACTTAGAGAAAATGTAGAGAAAATTAATAAGAAAAATATTTTAAATGTTTGAAAATGTAAAGATAACAGATGCCGGAATGAATTTGAAAAGCGATTGAAAGAAAAAGATGATTAGGCAAAGATGATGAGATAAGATTTAAAAACATATTTGATTTAAAAAATAATTAAGAGACTTACATAACGAAAATACACACGACTGAAAGAGTAGAAATTTAGACTTGAAGAGAGATTTTGTGTTTTGTTGTGGAGGTCTTTTTTATTTACCTCCACAGAGAATTTAGCTGGAAGGAGGTGAAGCAGAACATGGAAATTCAAGATGAAGTATTTGACGCAGAGGTAATGGGAGAACAGTTGAAAAAACTGCGTAAGTCATTAAATCTGAGTCAGGAAAGATTTGCAGAACGAATGGGAATGAGCAAAGATACAATTTATAATTATGAGAAAGGCAAAACAGCTATTCCTCATGATTTAATAAAGAGACTTTGTCAGGATTTCGATGTTTCTGCTGATTATTTCTATTTTGAAAAAGATAAACCTTTGAGAGAAGGAGAATGTATAGATATTAGAGATGCATTTTCAAGAGAGTTGGAAGCATGTACGGATTTTGAAAAGCAACAGCTGATGGAAATGTTGAAGATTTTGCGAATGAAGCCGGTGGCAGTGTAAAAATCGTAAAATCTTACGAATTAAATTTAGGATTTCGGAAGAACGCTCCGTGTTTGGATGCGTTCTTTTTTTGTAGAATTTAAACATAGTCAACAACGACTGAACACAAAAGGTCTTGGCTGTGTTTAACATAGCGGACGAGCAGTTAGCTTTGCTTACGGAGTCGTGGGATGTGTTGTTGTCTGGCAGATTGAAAACTGAATAGGACACGCATATCCCGCGATTTTCTATTTCGCCTTTCTTATATAAGAGGGGTGGCAGAATCCCATTTCGTGCGATGACGTACCTGATATCTTGCTGATTATGAGAAACAGATGATATTCGCCTGTGAAGGTACTGAGCAGAGGGTTGTGCCTACCGGTTTAGCACCCGGAGATAATGAGTAGATGGCGCACCTGCCTTTCAGCGTAAAGCATTGGCAGAGAGTGGCTACTTTCGCAAGTCCTTGATGGGCATGGAAACTACGGAGTGATTGCAGCTAGCAAAGGATATGTTACCCGGCTGGGGGATGGTCGAGAGACAGGTCGAAAGACCAGGGAAGATTTTTTGTCTTCCCACACAAGCGGATTTATAGCAGAGCCTGTAATCATCAATTTTTAGAGTAATAGGAACCGTACAGCGACATCTGGATAAGTCCCCTTATGTGAGAAGACAAAGCGCTAGGCATACGACGGTATGCCATTCTCAAGATTAAAGATAAAGGAGATTTTTTATGGATAGAAGTACAGAAATTGCAAGAGTAGCAATTGTAGTGATTGATCAGTTCCCGAGTGAAATGAATACAGAGATAACAGAGATTCTTACAGATTTTTGTGAGAGCGAGGACATGTTACCGATTGTTCTTTTAAGGGAGGAGACAAGCAAGGGAGTTCTTGGTGTTAAAGGCTATCAGGCTATAGCGGATTTGCTTGAAAAGGATATTATTGATGGGGTAGTTACCTTTAATGATGATGTGCTTGAAGGTGAATTCGGAGATAAGCTTGTGATGGATTCTAATGTGAAAGACTTCTTTGTAATCTCGTTTGAACAGGAGATGGCAATTCGTGAAGCAGAGGCTAGAAAAGAAGCTGAAAATGCTGCGTGTAGGATGCATAATCACGGAATCGACATCTTGACGTTGATGATGATGTAGTAGTTTATGATGCCGGCTGGAAAACCAGTCGGCAGATTGGAGGCAATATGAATATTGTTGAACATAGGGAGAAAGAACCGGATGAGCCTTTGGTAGGGCTCATTTTTGTTGGCAGCAGCAATAGTACGGTAGCCGATGAACTGGAAGCGGATGCGTTGCAATTTGGTTTTGAAGTAACGGATACGATTATGGATGAGACAAGTCCTGTGGATATGCTGAAGTGGTATATGAAGAATACATCAATCATAGCCGTGTTAGTTAGGGATGTTTATGATATCTCCTCCGACAAGGATGTGATATTGGATGTGCTGAGAGAAGCAGAGAAACAGGGCGTGAGGATTCATTCCAAAGCAATCGGTTGGAATGCTGTAACAGCTGCACCATGGGATGGTGATTCGGGTTGCTAGAGAGCGATGTTGTAATCATGCCATTTGGTGCGGCCATTATGAGAGACGGTAGGATAATAATGAAATTTCCTACGGAGCAAGAGGCTTATGAATATAAAAAGGAATTGGAGGATTTAAACAATGAGAATAGGACAACCAAGAAATATAGTTATCAAGACAAATCCTGAAAACAGCAGATTAGGGTTAAGAGGCACTACTTCATATTATAAGGAAGAGGAAGGCAGACAGCAGAGTTCATATGATGGACATTACTCTCATAGAAATGAGAGAAGAACTTTTGCGGATGTTAGTCATAAGGCGCCATGTCGAGAGCACTCTGAGAGAACAGTGAACGAAAGAAGTTTGCCGGAGAATATCGAAAAGGCAATGATGGTAGAGGCACCGGAAAGAGGAGCCATTTATCTTGTGGATTTTGGTGATGATAAATCATGTTGCCTTACAGCCGGAGTGAGACCAGCAATCTGCATCAGTACAGACTCCTATCATGGAAACAGTCCGATACTTCGTGTAGTTCCTATGACGAGACATTTTAAGTCGATAGATGCAGGATATCATGTATTTGTAAATAGGGATAAGTGTGCAGGGCTTCGTGAGTCGGGAATGGCTATGGGAGAACAGACAAGACCTGTAGATCGAAGCATGATTATCAGAAAAATAGGTGTGATTACAGATGATGCCTTGTTTGATGAAATCCTGTTCGCTGCAGATGCAATAGTAAAAAGTTACAAGTAAGAGTAAGGGGGATGTTAGAGCAGAAGCTTTAGCATCCCCTGTTATCTGATAACGAAAGGACATCAGTTAACTGGTGTTTTTTCTTTACCAGATAATGGAATAAAAATCGGAAAGGTGGGGAAGATTATATGGAGCAGACATTTAGTGACTTGGAGGTAATGCAGACAATGCGTATGAAACTGATGGAAGCCGATAAGGAATCTCTACCGGTCATGGATGATTTGAATGTTAGCCCTAAGGAAAGAAGGAATGATAAGTTAAGAAAGATAACAAATCATTCAGAAGGTTCTTCCATATGGAATATTTGTGATACCGTGGTTATGCTTAATTTTGTTGGAGATACGAGCACAAACGATATTATGGATGAGTACATTCAATCATACACAAGAGTAAGTTATTGATGATTGAGTTCCATAAAATGGCAAAAAGAATCATTGGACAAATCGAGAAACGTATGATAAATTTAAGTCAGGACAATTAGCCGGAACTTTGTTTAGGACTGAGCGTAGGACCTCAATTCTAATCAATAGGACCAATTAGCTGAGGCTCCTGGCTTTTTTGATGAGAAACATCATCGTTTCTGACCAATAAAGGTTAAGGAGAATTAGCAGATGAATAAGAATATTAACTTGGTATACGATACCGCAGCCTATATTCGTCTGTCAAAAGACGATTTGGACATTGATGGTATTTTGAAGTCAGAGAGTAATTCTGTCAGTAACCAAAGGGAGATTCTGAGAAATTATATCAAGAGTCAACCAGATTTGATGTTATTTGACATGTATGTTGATGATGGCTTTTCCGGCAAAGATTTTGAACGTCCTGAATTTCAGAGAATGATGGAAGATATTGAAGCGGGAAAGGTCAACTGTGTAATAGTGAAAGACCTCTCCCGCTTTTCGCGTGATTCTATGGAATCAACAGAGTATCAGAAACGAATTTTTCCGAGAAAGAAAATTCGATTTGTTGCGCTGGGGGATGGTTTTGATAGTTTGACAGCAACTTCTATTGAGAAGAACCTTGTTTTACCTGTAAAAAATATGGTGAATGAGGACCAGTTAGTGAAAACTTCTCAATCCGTTAGAATGAGTCAGGAATTAAAAATGAAGTCCGGAGCATTTATCGGTAGTTTTGCTGCTTATGGATATAAGAAGAACGATGCGGACAACAATATCCTTGAGATTGATGAGTACCCGGCAGGAATTGTCAGAGAAATTTACGATTCTAAAATCTGCGGTATGAGTATGGAAGGTATTGCAAAAATGCTGAATGGTAGAGGTGTTCTTTCTCCGATGGCATATAAGCTGGACAAGGGAGAACAATATCATACAGGATTTGCAGTAGGAGATACTCCACTGTGGTCTGCACAGGCAGTTCGCAGAATTTTGATGAATGAGGTTTATACAGGAACCTTGGTTCAAGGAAAGACTGCGACAGTGGGATTTAAGTCTTCTAAGAGAAAGAAGAACGAAGATGGCACAGACTTTCTTGTTCGAGTAGAGAATACTCATGAAGCTATTATTTCCAAAAGTGATTTTTCGACAGTACAGCGATTGCTTAAGTTCGAGGGTAGATGGAAAGATGGTGGTGATGTTAGTATTTTCAATGGTGTTTTGATGTGTGGAGATTGTGGCACACCGATGATTCGCAGAACATACAAGAATAAAGACGGTGATAAGCGTGTTTATATTTGTAAGACGAAGAATACAGGGAAAGGATGCAGCCGCCATTCCATAGAAGAGGATAAGCTTTGTGAGATAGTGTTGCAGGCATTAAAGGTGTACTTAAGTGGCTGTATTGATTACTCAAAGCTTATAGATAAGGTAAGAAGATATCAGTTATCTTTTGACCACATTAATGATTATGATACGAATATGGCTAAGCTTAGAGAAGAGTATAATCTTATGTTGGGAGATTTGAATGGATTTCAATCAGATTTAGCGGCAGGAATTATTACTCAGGAGCAATATGAGAAATACACAAAGTCTTATCAAAAGAAACTGGCATCTATTACTTCTGCAATCGAGGAAAATGAAAAGATTGTAAAAGGTCTTTTGAAAGACGGAGTTGCTGCCGGAACTAAGCTGGAAGAGCTTAAACGTACCATGAAGATTAAAGAGCTTGATAGAAGAACGCTTCTTAAGTTTGTGGAGAGCATCTGGGTTTTTGAAGACAGTGAAGTGCGTTTGCAGATAGATTTTAAGTTTAGGAATGAAATTCCTGCACTGGAGTCTATGAAGAAATGTTATGAGGAAGTAGAATTCAAAAACAGATGTGAAGCTTGGGAGGTGGTTTAAATGGCTAAAAAAGCAAGGCGATTTGAAGCACCGGTTCAGGTTGTGGATAATTCAATTCCTGTATATGTTGCTGGTGGATATGTCAGATTATCAGTTGATAAGAATGATAAAAAGACAGAATCTATTGAAAATCAGAAGCAGGTCATTGAAGCTTATGTGAATAGACACAATGAAAATCCGGATAGAAAGTTTATTTTGAAGCTTGCAGATTTTTACGAAGATAAAGGATTAACCGGAACAGACTTTGATAGAAAAGGGTTTGAAGACCTGATTAGTGATGCAAGGTCCAAAAGGATAAACTGTATCATCGTCAAAGATTTTTCGAGATTCGGACGAGACTTCTTGGATGGATGTAATTATATAGAAAATGTTCTTCCGTTTCTGGAGGTTCGTTTTATAGCCATTTCAGATCAATACGATTCCATGGCAAATGATGCGGCAAGCAGACGATTTGAAGTTCGATTGAAGAACTTAATCAATGAGATGTATGCATTGGAGAGTTCTGAAAAAGTAACGGATGTTAAAGCACTTAGCCAAAGAAGAGGCTCTTTTATAGGTAGTAAATGCCCTTATGGGTATTACGCTGCCTGGGTAAATGGAGTAAGAACCTTGTTCCCTTCAGCTGATGCAGCGACAGAAGTGCAGAATATTTTTTCTATGTACCTTGATGGGGCAACCATAAATGATATTTTGGATTATTTGTACGACAAACGTGTGAATAGACCAAAAGAGTGGTTGGATACCGGGAAGACCTATGCAGATGATGGCGAACCGATTTATCGTTGGAGAAGAGGTAGCGTACAGGACATTTTAAGGAATGTTGCCTATGCAGGAGATATGGCACAAGGCAAGTATCAGTGTCGTTTGTATGAAGGTCAGAAAGAACGTAGAACAATGGCTGAGGATGAATGGGTTGTTGTTCAGAATACGCATGAAGGTTTGGTAAGTAAAGAAGATTTCCTTAAGGCAAGTCAGAGAGTGAATGACGAACTGAATGTTCATATCTCTAATGCCGGAAAGAAGACAAAGCGTGAACGTAAGAATGCAATATATGAGAATGTCTTTTCTGATGTTATGTATTGTGGTGATTGCGGAAAACGCTTAGGTGCAATGTACTATCAGGGGCGTATTCAGGATACCAGACGTTATCGGTATTATTGCAGAGGTGCTTATATAAAAGACCATAGGCAGTGTGTTTATAAGTCTATGGCAGAAGACAAGCTGATTGAGATTTTTCAGTGTGTGATAAGGGAAACCTTGAAAGCGTATGGCATTCGGGGAAAGGACCTTACTCAGGCAAACAATAAAGCTGCTCAGAAGATTATTCGTGACATTGAGGATAAGCAGAAAGAGCTTTTGAAAAAGAAAAATGCTCAAGAAGATTTAATTCAAGAGGCGTATTTTGATATGAAGCGTGGACGAAAGACCATGGTGGAATATAATGAAGTACGTCACGAAGCACAGGAAAGAGTGAATTTTTATGGTGATGAAATTGCCGATTTAGATAAGAAACTTATGCATTTTAATAGAGATATGGAAAGGCAAAATAAGTTTTTACGAAGCTTGCTCAAAGCAAATACGACCAGAAAACTGGATAAAGTACTTGTGAATGAGATTGTTGATTCTATTTATTTGTATGAGGACGAGAGAGTTGTTATCAATCTGAAAATTAAAGGAGGTGACGCTTATGCTGCTGGATAAGTATTTGATTAGCTATGAGCGTCTATCCAAGGATGATCCTGATAGCGATGAAAGCGGCAGTATCATGTACCAAAGGATGATTATAAGCGATTTTGTGAGAAAAGACGCTGAATTATCTGCCTTTGAGATGAAAGATTTTTCGGATGATGGTTATTCTGGTACGAATCTTGACCGTCCTGGTATGCAGGAAATACTTCGTTTGGTTAAAGAGAATAAAGTTTATTGCGTTGTTGTTAAAGACCTTACGAGATTTTCGAGAGATTTTATTGATATACAGAGGTATCTTGAGAGAATTTTTCCTGCGTTAGATGTTAGATTTATTTCTATAGGTGATGACTTTGACAGTAATGACTATATTGGAAAACCTTTAGAGATGCGAATGAAGTTCAAAAGTATCTTGGCTGATTATTACTGTAAGGATACTTCGGACAAAATTATTCAACAGCTCACTGCCAAGAAGTCTCAGGGAAAGTTCATTGCAGGCAGCACTCCTTTTGGCTATAGTAAATCTAAGGAGAATAAGCATAAGCTTGTGATAGAACCGAGAGAGGCTGAAGTGGTACGCCGTATATTTGATATGGCGATTAGCGGTATGAATATTAATAAGATTGCAAAAAAGCTGAATGAAGATTGCGTACCGACACCAAGAGAGTTTGAAAAGATGAAGCGTTGTCTGAATCGGGAGCCTGTTGGTGGTAAAGCATTCTGGTATGGAAGAAGCGTACATTCTATTCTTACTAATGAAGCCTATATCGGCACCATGACATATAATAAATATCGCCAGCGTGCTGTGGGAGGTAAGAAGAAGGAGTTGCTTCCATCATCAGAGTGGGAGCGAATTTACAATAATCATGAAGCTATAATCTGTGAAAGTGATTTTTATAAAGTGCAGGAGCGTTATAGTAATAATGCCAAGATGCAGAGCAGGGGAAAGCGAAGCAAGAACAAAGAGAAGTATCCATTGTTGGGTATGCTGTATTGTGGAGCTTGCCAAAGGGCATTAGCTATGGTTAATATTGCTGAACATAACAGCCCTGTATTCTGTAATACACGAAATTATACAGATGAATACGATTGCTTCCGTGAAGATTTTACTATGGAAGAGATAGAGGAAGTGGTTCTTTATCAGATTAAGAAACATATCAAAGAAGTATTATCGGTTGATTTGTTGACTGGTCAGGAAATGATGGAGATTACAGACAGGATTTCTTCTTGTAGTGATGACATTGCTAAGGCAAAGGCAGATTTGGATGCTTGTGATGATGAATTGCAGGAACTTCTGGTTCTGAAGCATCGTGATAAGATTACTATGGTTGAGTTTATGGAGCAGAAGACATTGTTGGAAGTAAACAGAAAGTCTTTGCTTGAATCCATTCACGAAACAGAGAAAGAGATTCTTGAACTTAGAAGATCGCTTAACCAAGCTCAGAAAAAAGAAAGAGATATTGCTACTTATGGTAATTTAGATAAGATTACCGTGGAACTTGTGGAAGGGTTGATTGAGAAGATTTACATGTATCCGGGTATGAAGATGAGCATTGTTTGGAAAAACAACTGACATTACCATAACTCAAGGGTGGTTATGTCGGAAATGCAGATTTGACATTACACTGACACGAGCTACAACAAAGTAATATACTTTCAGCGAGATTTGGATGCGAAAAAAAGTTTGAGAAATTAGCAAAAAGTTCTTGACACGAGCCGGAATCGTAAGAAGAATAGATGATCTGGGAAGGATCGTGATTCCCAAAGAAATTCGTCGGACTTTGCGGATCGCGGAAGGAACGCCGCTTGAGATTTTTACAGACCGTGAGGGTGAAATTATCTTAAAAAAATATTCACCGATCGGGGAAATGACACCGTTTGTTAAGCAATATGCAGAAAGCATAGCGCAGGTTTCCGGAAAAACTGTGTTGATCGCAGACAGGGATCAGTTTATCGCAACTGCAGGTGGGCATAAGGAATTGCTCGAAAAACCACTTAGCAGAGAGCTTGAAGATAAAATGATGCAAAGAGAATCTATTATGGCATCAAGAAATGATAGAGATTTTGTCAAAATCAGTGGAAGCGGAGGCGAAGAGATCGAAGAATTGATTATGAACCCGATCATCTCTCAGGGGGATGTCATAGGAGCGGTTATGATTGCATCGCATGACAATAAAAAAAGAATGGGAGATGTTGAATTGGCACTGACACTGGCTGCCGCAGGTTTTTTAGGAAGACAAATGGAATAATGAGAAAGGGATGGGTTTTATCCCATCCCCCTTTTTTATGATTCTGTTTCTTCAGCGCTCATCTGGTCAAGAAGTTTGATCTTTGTATCGTAAAGTTTTTTCGACAGATCGACATAAACTTTGTGCGGATTGATCAGACGACGAGTCTCTTCCCAAAGTGTATCCAGTTCATCTGCGCAATAAGAGCGAATGTCCATAACCTTTGGAGACTGGTAAACGCATTCACCGGATTTGAATACCGGTATCAGTAATTCGCGGATGGTATAAGTATCAGGGAGAAGCTTTGTCTTTTTCCATGGCTCGGCAGGATCGAACAGTAGGAGTGGTTCATGTACATTGACAGTTTCGCCTACCAGGCAGATCAGATCAGCTTTTATTTTATGGGTGTCTTTTTCATAGATTCGATAAATGGTTTTATTACCTGGATTTGTAATTTTTTCAGAGTTTTCGGACAGCTTGATTTTTGGTTCGAATTCCCCATTTTTATTCATAATGGCAGATAATTTATAGACGCCGCCAAAAGCAGGCCAGTCCTTGGAAGTGATCAGATTGGTTCCGACACCCCAGGAGGTGATTGTTGCACCCTGCGCTTTTAAACTGTCAATCAGGAATTCATCCAGGTCATTTGATGCAGAAATAATTGCATCAGGAAAACCTGCCTGATCCAGCATACGACGAACTTTCTTGGATAGATAGGCCAAATCACCGCTATCCAGACGTATTCCATAAAAGGTGAGTGGAATTCCGGCTTCGCGCATCTCAGTAAATACACGAATTGCATTAGGAATACCGGATTTGATTGTATCATAAGTATCGACTAACAATATGCAGGCTGACGGATAGAGATCAGCGTAAGTCTTAAATGCAGTGTACTCATCAGGAAAACTCATGATCCAGCTGTGTGCATGTGTTCCCTTTACAGGAACATCAAACATCTGTCCGGCTAACACATTGCTGGTACCGATGCAGCCACCGATCATTGCAGCACGAGCACCGTAGATTCCTGCATCAGGCCCCTGCGCCCGTCTCAGACCAAATTCCATGATACCGTCGCCTCTTGCAGCCTGAACAACACGTGCCGTCT